>NZ_JAMYTH010000017.1:0-131484 GCF_040322415.1 Mesorhizobium sp. M0152 | reverse complement strand
CCCCCCGCCCAGGAGTTTCTATTTTATGGTATTAAAGCCACCCCTTGGCCGCCCGTTATTTGGGGCGCCGCCCCCCGGGGGGGGGGGGTCTAAACCGGCGGGGGCGGGCGTGGGTGCCGCGTCGGCGTCTTCGCCAGTGTCCGCCTGTTGTTTGCCGGATTCCGCGATCATGCGAAATTCCATGCCAGACAGAGATTATGGAAAATTGCGGCGGATCGTTCGAATTTTAGCGGATCGGGCCTTTTTGCCTCAACGGCCCCGGTTTGGCCGGCGGGTGTGGCAATTCCGTCCACTACCCGCGACCAGCGAGCCGGCTCACATGTCGACGACGACGCGTCCGCGGATCTTGCCGTCGACGATATCGCGCGCGGCATCGATGATGCCATCGAAGCCGATCGTCGTGGACAGGCTGGCGAGCTTGTGCAGATCGAGGTCGGCGCCGATGCGCCGCCAGGCCTCGAGGCGCACGGGCTTCGGCGCCATCACGGAATCGATGCCAAGCAGCGAGACGCCACGCAGGATGAAGGGAGCCACGCTCGACGGCAGGTCCATGCCGCCGGCCAAGCCGCAGGCTGCGACCGCGCCGCCATAGGATGTCATCGACAGCACATTGGCCAGCGTATGGCTTCCGACCGAATCGATGCCGCCGGCCCAGCGTTCCTTGGCGAGCGGCTTGGCCGGCTGATTGAGCTCTTCGCGCGATATGACCTCGGCGGCGCCGAGATTGATCAGATAGGGGCTTTCGGCATTGCGCCCGGTCGAGGCAACGACATGGTAGCCGAGGCTGGACAGGATCGAGATCGCGACCGAACCGACGCCGCCTGCCGCCCCCGTCACCACTACCGGGCCGCGATCGGGCAGGATGCCGTGCCGTTCCAGCGCCATGACGCAGAGCATGGCGGTATAGCCGGCGGTGCCGACCGCCATCGCGTCATGCGCGCTGATGCCGTCGGGGAGCGGCACCAGCCAGTCGCCGTTGACGCGAGCGCGCCCGGCATAGGCGCCGAAATGCGTTTCGCCGACGCCCCAGCCGTTCAAGATCACCTTGTCTCCCTTGCGCCAGTCGGGATGGGAGGAGGAGATGACGGTGCCGGCAAAGTCGATGCCTGGCACCAGCGGCCAACGCCTGATCACCGGCGCCTTGCCGGTGATTGCGAGGCCGTCCTTGTAGTTCACCGTCGTCGCCTCGACGGCGACGGTGACGTCGCCTTCCATCAGGTCGGCTTCGGTGAAGTCCGTCAGGGTCACCGACTGCTTTTTCTCGGGGTCGCGCGAAACGAGGATGGCTTTGAAGGTTTCGGGCATGTTTTTCTCCTCGATCTTGCCAAGCTACAGGACTGTGCGGCGATGGTCGCGCCGGGTCAATCGCTTGAGGGCTTGGGCTCACGGCGCCAGCCGATGAGTTCGTCCAGGACGACCAGTGCCGCACCGACGGAAATGAAGGCGTCGGCAAGGTTGAAGATAGCGAAGGACCAGACCGGCGTGTGGAACAGGATGTAATCGATGACATGGCCGTAGACGGCGCGGTCGATCAGATTGCCCAGCGCGCCACCGATGATCAGCGCGAAACCGAGGCGGGCGACAACATGGCCTGACGGCGTGCGCGTGGCGAGATAGAGCACGAAGGCGACGACCAACACGGCGATGACTATCAGGCCGGTGTCGCCGATGGACGGGAACATCGAGAAGGCGATGCCGGTGTTGTAGGTGCGGAACAACGCCAGGAAAGGAAGAAGATCGAGCTTTTCCTGAAAGGCCAGGCCGGTCTCGACCAAGTGTTTTACCCACTGGTCGAGCGCTATGGCGGCGGCGACGAGCAGCACGTATGGGGACCATGATCTCACGGCTGGGTAACCTTCACTGCTGGTCGGCAATTGGTTCGAGCTTCAGCGCGCCGCGCCGGATCTCGAACAGCATGACGCCGGTGGCGACGGCGAGATTGAGCGAATCGGCGCGGCCCGCCTGCGGAATCCTGAGCAGTCTGTCGCAACTTGCCGCCAGGCTTTCGGGCAGCCCCTGCTGTTCGTTGCCCATTATCAGCAGCACGGGCCCGCGGGAGAAATCGATCGAGCGATAGTCGACCGCGCCTTTCAGATGCGTGCCGGCGACGAGGCCTGAAAATCCACCCCTCCAGGCAAGAAAAGCCTCGGTCGTCGCCTTGGCCACCGGGACGGCGAAGATCGAACCCATGGTGGCGCGCACCGTCTCCACGGAAAACGGATCGGTGGTATCGCCGACCAGGATAACGCCCTTGGCGCCAACGGCATCGACAGTGCGGATCACGGTGCCGAGATTACCGGGATCGCGCACCCGGTCTAGCGCCACCCAGACATCGCCATCGTCGGCGCTGATGTCCTTCAGGGCCAGGAATTTCTGGGAAAAGACGCCGACCACCATTTGCGGATTGTCGCGGCGGGTGATGGCGACAAGCACCTTTTCCGAGACTTCGAGCACAGTGCCGCCGGCGGCAACCGTGCGCGCCGCGACCTTCTCCACCGCCGGGTTGCCGCGCCCGGCCTTGGCGAAAACCAGTGTCCTGATCTGCCAGCCGAGATCGAGCGCGTCGATGACCAGCTTCAGCCCCTCGGCCATGAAGGCATTCTGCTGGTCGCGGAATTTCTTCAAGGCGAGTGCCTTGATATCCTTGACCAGCGGATTGGCGAGGCTGGTGACTTCCTTCACCTGACCAGGTGCGCCGGCGTGCCGCTCGTTCATTCAGGCCACCCAGCGCGAAAACAGGGATGTGGAGAGTGCCCGGCCGGCGGATTTTTCACGGATGATCAACTCACCCGATTCGATCTTGCCGCCCATGCCGGCGAAGGTGTCGCGCATCAGGGCGTGGATGGCGAAGAAGGAGGCGCGGATCGAGTAGGCGGTCAGCACCACGGCCAGCGGTTTCGGGGTCAGGATCGAGCGGCAGAGATCGGTCAGGGCAGGCAGATCCTCAAACAATTGCCAGACCTCGCCCTTTGGGCCGCGGCCATAGGCCGGCGGATCGAAAAGCACGATGTCGTAGCGGCTGCCGCGGCGCTCCTCGCGCTCGGCGAATTTCACCGCGTCGTCGACGATCCAGCGGATCGGCTTGTTGCCAAGTCCGGCCATTTCCTGGTTTTCGCGGGCCCAGCCGATCGCCTTCTTCGAGGCATCGACATGGGTGACCTCGGCACCGGCGCGGGCCGCCACCAATGAGGCAAGGCCGGTATAGCCGAACAAGTTCAGCACTTTGACGGGACGCTTCGCCGCCGCGATCAGCCCGGCCATATGGTCCCAGTGCGAGGCCTGCTCGGGGAAGACGCCGACATGGCGAAACGAGGTGAAACGGCCGAGATAGTCGATGCCGTCATGCTTCATCGGCCAGGTTTCGCCGAGCGGTGTTTTGGGGAAACGCCAACGGCCGATGCCTTCCTCGTCGGTGTCGCCGGTGAAGATGGCGTCGGCGCGCTCCCAATCTTTTGCGGGCAGCGCCTTTTGCCAGATCGCCTGGCCCTCGGGCCGTACGATCCGATAGGGGCCGTATTGTTCGAGCTTCTGGCCGGCGCCGCTGTCGAGCAAGGCATAGTCGGCGTTCGGCGCCACCTCGAGTATCAGCGGAAGCTGCTCGGCGGGCAGGGCGCCGTCGCGGCGGGCAAGGATGCGCGGCGTGGATTTCGGCTCGGTGCGATCGTCGGTTCTGGCTTCATGGCGCTCGCGCGGCTGCGCTTCCGGTCTCGCGGAAGCGTGGCCGACACGCGGACGCGACTGATCCGGCACACCCTTCGCGGATGGATGCGGGCGGTTGTCGCGGCGTTTGTCGCGAAAAGACTTCAAGCGGGAGCATCTCCGAGCGGCGTGGCCGCTTTTGGCATAGGGCAACCAGCTTCGCAACCAAAGTCCGCCGCGCCGGCCTCTCCGGCTTATGTCGGTCGGCGATGGACCGATGTCAAAGAAACAGGCAAATCTACTCCATGTCCCGCTCAGAACGCCTACTCGACCTGATCCAGTCCCTGCGCCGGCACCGCCGGCCGGTGAGTGGGCAGGCGCTGGCCGATGAACTCGGGATTTCGATCCGCACGCTCTACCGCGACATCGCGACGCTGCAGGGCCAGGGCGCGCCGATTGAAGGCGAGGCGGGGCTCGGCTATGTGCTCAAACCCGGCTTCATGCTGCCGCCGCTGATGTTCAGCGACGAAGAGATCGAAGCCATCGTGCTCGGCTCGCGCTGGGTCGCCAAGCAGCCGGATCGGCGTCTCTCCGCCGCTGCCGCCAACGCGCTGGCCAAGATCGCGGCCGTGCTGCCGGACGATTTGCGCGAAGATCTCGACGCCTCGACGCTGCTGGTCGGGCCGTCGCCCCAGGCCGTCGAGGGTATCGATCTCGGCCTGGTGCGGCAGGCGATCCGCAGTGAACGCAAGCTCGGCTTTCTCTACCGCGACGCCGGCGGCGCCGCCTCCGAGCGTGTGGTCTGGCCGTTCGCGCTGGGTTTCTTCGATAAAGTGCGGGTGGTGGTGGCGTGGTGCGAGGTGCGGCAGGATTTCCGGCATTTTCGCGCCGATCGCATCGCGGAGTTGAAGGCGTCCGACACCCGGTATCCTCGCCGTCGCCAGGCGTTGCTCAAGGATTGGCGGGCAACGTTCGACAAACCGCGCGATACGTGACGGCTACTGCCAGAATTTGACAGTGGGCTGTTCTATGTCTGGAGGATCGAAACGCCGAGCCTTGGAGAACAGACATGACCAGCCCGAATTTCGTTATCCTCTACGTTGACCAGCCCGAGCGGAGCGGCGCCTTCTACAGCGCGCTGCTCGGCCGCGAGCCGGTCGAAAGCTCGCCGACCTTCGTGCTGTTCGTGCTCGATGCCGGCTTCAAGCTCGGCCTTTGGTCGCGCCATACGGTCGAGCCGGCGGCGGCTGGGGCGGGCGGCGGCGCGGAACTCGTCTTTCAGCTGCATACGCCTGATGCGGTCGATGCCGCCCATGCCGACTGGTCGGGGCGCGGGTTGAAAGTCCTGCAGACGCCGACCGACATGGATTTCGGCCGTACATTCGTTGCGCTTGATCCAGACGACCATCGGCTGCGCGTCTATTGGCTGTCCGACGCGGAACAGGCCGATGGGGAACAGAAATGAGCGCGTTTTGGATCGCGGTGGCGTCGGCACAACATGTCCGGCGCGGCCGCCAGGGCGGCTTCATGCAGGTCAACCACGGCAAGGCAGCACCGCTGCGTCGGGTCAAGGCGGGCGATGGGATCGTCTATTATTCGCCAACCGCTGTTCTTGGCGAGAAAGACGGTTTGCAGTCGTTCACGGCAATCGGCACCGTGCGGGAAGGCGAGTTCTATCAAGGCGACATGGGCGCCGGTTTCACGCCGTTCCGCCGCGATGTCGACTGGGCGGCGGCTGAGGAAACGCCGATCAAGCCGCTGCTCGACAGGCTGGAATTCACCGCCGGCAAGACGAACTGGGGCTATCAGCTTCGCTTTGGCCTGTTTTCGGTAAGCGCGGCTGATTTCGCTCTGATTGCAGAGGCGATGGGCGTCAAAATGGCTGCGGCGGTGAACTAGGCCTTGAGCGCCTTGTAGACGGCAATGCCGGCGGCAAGGTCCTCGAGAGCGGCGCCGACCGACTTGAACAGCGTGATCTCACTGGTGCTCTCGCGGCCCTTCTTCTGGCCGCGCGCCAGTTCGTGCAGGTCGGCGACAATGGCTTCCGGCTTCAGCACGCCGGATGCCAATGGCTGGACGATGTCGCCAGCTTCCTTGGTGGCGCCGGCGCGGGTGTCGACATAGACGCGGGCGAGCGCGATCGCATCATCGTCGCTTTCGCGCATCGCCGGGGTAAAGGCGCCGACCAGGTCGACATGGGTTCCGGGCCGCAGCAGCGCCCCCTTGATCAGCGGCGTGTTGGTGATCGTTGCGGAGGAGACGATGTCGGCATCGGCAAGCTCGGCATCGAGATCGGTTGCGGCGCTCGCCGCGAAACCCTCCGCGCGCAGCTCGGCCGCGACCTTCTCGGCATTGGCCGGCGTACGGTTCCAGATGCGGATGGTCTTGATCGGCCGGATGGCCGAATGTGCCTTGGCGAGGAAAGGCGACAGCGCGCCGGCGCCGACCACGAGTAGCCGCGAGGCATCGTCGCGAGCGAGATAGGAAGCTGCCAGCGCCGACGCGCAGGCCGTGCGCCACTGCGTCAGCCGCTGGCCGTCGATCAAGGCCTCCGGTTCGCCGGTGGCGCCGTCGAGCAAGAGATAGAGCCCCATGACAGCCGGCTTACCGATGGCGTTATTCTCGGGCGAGACGGTGACGATCTTGACGCCGATGTGGCCACCGGCCGAGGTGCCGGCCGCATGAAAATCGGTCCAGGCCGGCATCAGCAGCAGGGTGGACGCCGCGCCGTCCGGCCGTTCGACCGCGTGATGATGCCTGACCGGCTGTACCGCGCCCTCGCGAAATGCCGTGCGCAACGTCTCGACCAGTCCGGGAAAGGTCAGCGCATGGTCGACCTCGGCGGCCGAAATGGTCAGCATGAAAAGCTCCGTGGAGGGAAAGACGCCGGCCGGCGGTTCAACTGTTCGGCTTCGGCAGCACCGGCGCCTGCGGTGCGGCCGGCGCGCGGCTGACCGCCTGGCGCAGGTTTTCCGCCTCGACGCCACGCTGGCGCGCCAACTTGCGGTAGCGGCCCTGCTTAACCCAGGTCGTCAGGCTGCCGACGACCATGCCGATGGCGAGAGCCAGGAACAGGAAGATGAACAGCGGCAGGGTCAAGGTCAGCTTCGGATTGCCGGGATTGAACGGGTCCAGCGTGAAGGCAACGAGTTCGCGGTTGGCGACGGCAAGCGCGATCAGGATGATGGCGAGCGGCACGAAGACCAGGATGAGCATGAAGCGATTGAGCATGATGTTTTCCGTCGCAAGCGGTCTTGTCGGACAAGGCCGTCAGGCGCTGACGCGCCTACTTGCCGCTGTTCAGCCTTTCACGCAATTCCTTGCCGGTCTTGAAGAACGGCACCCATTTCTCCTCGACCTCGACGGATTCGCCGGTGCGCGGATTGCGGCCGGTGCGGGCCGGGCGGTTTTTCACCGAAAAAGCGCCAAAACCGCGCAGTTCGACCCGGTTGCCTTCGGCAAGGGCGTCGGTGATCTCGTCGAAGATCGCGCCGACGATGTTTTCGACGTCGCGCAGGAAAAGATGCGGATTGCGCGTGGCAATAATCTGCACAAGTTCGGACTTGATCATGAGAGAGGTCCCCGTGAAAGCTCTGCGGTCAAATTAGGACGATGATTTTATTTTGTTTTTTGCCTTGCCCCTAACGGCGTCTCAAGGGTGCCAGACGGAAACGAGACCGTCAAGAAACAAGCGGTCGGCGCCGAGTTCGTGGATGACATCGCCGGCAAGGTCCGGCAAGCCGAGCGCGCTGCCGATCGTTCGAGCCATCGCCTTGGAGAACAGGAAACCGCCGCGCCGTTCCGTATCCTTCCATTCGACCACCTTGAGTTTGGCATCGACACCTTTGGTCGCCAGCCAGTCGACCGCCTCGGTCTCGCCGCCGACGGAGTCGATCAGCCCGTTGGTAACACCCTGGCGGCCGGTGAAGATCGAACCGTCGGCGAGTGCCAGCGCTTGCTCGCGAGTCATTTTGCGGCGTTCGGCGACGATGCCGACGAACCAATCGTAGCTGTCGAGGATAAGCTTGCGGACCATGGCGCGCTCGTCATCGTTGGTCGGTTTGAAGGGAGAGGGCGAGGCTTTCAGGGGTGAGGATTTCACTTCCTCCAGCTTGACGCCCAGCTTGTCCATAAGGCCGCTGACGTCGGGATACTGGATCAGAACGCCGATCGAGCCGACGATCGATGTCTTGCGAGCAACGATGTGGTCGGCCGCGCTTGCGATCATGTAGCCCGCCGAAGCGGCGAGCGTGCCTACCTCCGCCACCACGGGCTTGTCGGCAGCCACCTTGCGCACCTCCTCATAAATCGATTCACCGCCGACGGTGGTGCCGCCAGGTGAATCGATCGACAGGATCACGCCCTTCACCCGCGACGACTTGCGGATCGTCTCCAGCCGTTCGATCAGTTCCTCGTCCTCGGTGATCGTACCTTCGATCCTGACCTTGGCGATGTGGTCGACGGCCGAACCGCCGAAATCATCGCGATAGAACCAGGCGGACAGCGCAATGACGCCGAGTGCCACCACGCCCATGGCCGCAACACGCCAGAAGGTCAGTTTGCGCCGCAAGCGGCGGCGGTCGATCAGGTCGTCGGCTCTCAGTGCCATGGTCAGCCTCACGGTCGGTGGGAAGAGACGCTTTTAGACCATGATGTCCTTGTCTGGAAGCAGTTCCGTCTTTCCCATGGCGCGGCAATCCGCGCGCGGATCCGGCGGACCTCTCCGGATGGCCGGTCGGCCGCCCGCTGCCAGGCGCGCGCCGACGGTCGCCATACTGTCGGTTTCGTGACTGGCCTGCCCAATGAACGCAAGGTAAGGGAAGGAACGGCGACGATGAAAAATCGACGCAAGACGTCCGTTTCTGCTATGAAGCACTGGTTGTTGTGCTGACCTGATTTTCGTTTGTACAACGGCAGCTGTCACATTTTTGCGGTTTTCGTCGGCTTGTGCTTGCCTGGGGACGCCGGCATACCACCTATAGGCGGGGCTTCCTGGCGGGCAGGGACTTTTAAAGAAAGCAGTTATGCTAGCGCGAACGAGTGAACCGACCAACCCCGAGGCGGAGTTGGCTCCTCCGGTGGATGGCCGGGCACGGGGCGACGCGTTTGATCGCGCCCAGCGTCATTCGCGCCGCGTGCGCGTGCTCAAGTTCGCCGTGCCGCTGCTTGCCGCTCTGATCGCCGTCGCTTTCCCCATTTATTCCTATCTCGCCGCACCCGTCTCCGTCTCGGTCCAGGCCGAAGGCACCGCCTTTTCCAACGGAAAGCTGGTGATGGCCAATCCCAAGCTCAACGGTTTCACCAAGCAGAAGCAGCCCTATTCGATGACGGCCCTGCGAGCGATACAGGATGTCAGCACGCAAGGCATCATCGAACTCGAAGGCATCGACGCCAAGGTGCCGATCGCAGCGGATAATGTCGCGGCGGTCAAGGCCACGCACGGCACATACGATCGCGACGGCAACACCATGAACCTGACCACCGACATCACGATCACCACGACCGACGGCATGCAGGCCAAGTTCAAATCGGTCTTCCTCGACATGGGCAAAGGCACTATGAAGACGGGAGATCCCGTCGATGTCAGCCGTGGCGGGTCTCGGATCACGGCGAATTCCCTGTCGGTCCAGGACAATGGCAAGATTCTGGTGTTCGAGAACAAAGTGCGCGTCAATATCGATTCCGCCGCCTTGAAGACGGCAGAGGGAAACAGCGGAGAAACCAATGGGGCTCGGTAGTTCGGCGCGGCTCACGGCTGCGACTTCGGCGTTGCTGCTGCTGGGACTGGTGCCGTCAATGGCGCAGTCCGGTGCCACCAGTCAGGTGTCGGGCCTCAAACTGGCCGGTGACAAGCCGATCCAGATCGAAAGCGACAAGCTGGAAGTACGCCAGGCCGACAGTGTGGCCATTTTCACCGGCAATGTCAGCGTCGTCCAGGGGCCGACATTGATGAAGGCCGGCAAGATGCTGGTCTATTACGTCAAGGATCCCAACGCCGCGGCCAAGGGTACGGAAGCCGCCGGCGCGGCGATGACCGGCTCGGCCAACATCGATCATCTGGAGATATCGGACAAGGTCTACATCAAGTCGGATGCGCAGATCGCGACGGGCGATCAGGGCAGCTTCGATATGAAGAGCCAGGTGCTGGTGCTTTCGGGCAAAAAGGTGGTTCTTTCGCAAAACGACAACGTCCTGGTCGGCTGCAAGCTCGTCGTGCAGATGAAAACCGGGTTGGCCCAGGTTGATCCGTGTGCTGGGCAACGTGTCCAGATGTCGATCACACCGCCGCCGAAATCGGGAGCGGCGAACCCCTGATGGCCAGCCTGTCGTCGCTGACGGCGCGTCTTCCGGGGCGGGCCGCCAGCAAGGTTTCGTCTCCGGCCACGGTTTCGGTCGACAAGTCGAAATTCAAGGGGACCTTGATCGCCAAGGGCCTGACCAAGAGCTACAAGGGTCGCACGGTCGTCAGCGGCGTCACCCTTGGGGTGCGCGCCGGCGAAGCCGTGGGTCTGCTCGGCCCCAATGGTGCCGGCAAGACGACCTGTTTCTACATGGTTACCGGCTTGGTGCCGGTGGATGAGGGCACGATCGAGATCGATGGTTTCGACGTCACCTCGATGCCGATGTACCGCCGTGCGCGGCTCGGTATCGGTTATCTGCCGCAGGAGGCCTCGATCTTCCGCGGCCTGAGCGTCGAGCAGAACATCCGCGCCGTTCTCGAAGTGGTCGAAAAGAGCCGCAAGGAGCGCGAGCGCAGCCTCGATGAACTGCTCGATGAGTTTCACATCAGCCATCTGCGCAAAGCCCCGTCCATGTCGCTGTCCGGCGGCGAGCGGCGGCGCCTGGAGATTGCGCGCGCGCTGGCGACGCGTCCGGCCTATATGCTGCTCGACGAGCCTTTTGCCGGCATCGATCCGATCGCCGTAGCCGATATCCAGCAATTGGTGCGCCATCTCACGGCGCGCGGTATCGGCGTGCTCATCACCGACCACAATGTGCGCGAGACGCTCGGCCTGATCGACCGCGCCTATATCATCCACGCTGGCCAGGTGCTCACCCATGGCCGGGCCGACGAAGTGGTCGCAAACCCAGACGTGCGGCGGCTTTATCTCGGCGAGGGATTTACGCTGTAGAGCGGTCCTCCGTCTCATGGAAACGCCGACCCGCAAGGGAAAGCGCTACCCGTTTTTCCCGGGAAAACCGTTCCACGCTTTTTCCTGGAATTTTTTCCTGGAATCGCTCTGAGCGTGAAATTTGTTTCCTGACACGATTTTTCGCGCATGTCGGACTATTTTTTCGCGATTTTGCTCCGGAATAACGCTCCGGTAAGCGGGTTTTGCTAGCCTTTGCCTTGACAAGCAAAAGCCGGGCCAGTTTGTATGGCCGGCCGCGAAAATTCATTTCCGTAAGTCCGGTGCGTATAGAAGGCGTTTGAAACCAAACCATGGCGTTGGCGGCGAAACTACAGCTCCGACAATCGCAGTCGCTGGTGATGACGCCGCAGCTGATGCAGTCGATTCGGCTGCTTCAGTTCACCCATGTCGAACTCGAGCACTTCATCGACGAGGAGATCGAGCGCAATCCACTGCTGGAGCGCGCGGAGCCGCAGGACGACGCCGTGAGCGACCAGGCGCTGAAGATCGAGGCCGAGCCGCAGGCGGTGGCCGACGGCGACTGGTTCGAGAGCGAGGCGGGATGGAGCGCCGAGGCGATCTCGGAGAAACTCGACACGTCGCTGGAGAACCTGTTTCCCGACGATCCCGGTACCAACGAGCGGCTCGGACCCGATCTGACGGCGCAATGGAAATCGGCTTCCGGAAATGGCGGCACCTCGTCCGAGGGACTTGACGCAGGCGACATGGCGGCGAGCGCGATCACGCTGCGCGACCATGTCGGCGAGCAGATCGCGCTCGGTTTCACCGATCCCGCGGCTCGGCTGATCGCCGAAGAACTCGCCGATGGTCTCGATGAGACGGGATATGTGCGCGCCGATCTCGCCGAGATCGCCATGCGTCTGGGCACCGAGGCCGCTGCCGTGGGCAAAGTGCTGGCGGCGTGTCAGACCTTCGAGCCGGCCGGCCTGTTCGCGCGCGATCTTGCCGAATGTCTTTCGCTGCAGCTTGCCGTGCGTGATCGGCTCGACCCAGCCATGAAGGCCTTGGTCGCCAATCTCGAACTCCTGGCGCGCCGCGATTTCCACGCGTTGAAACGGATCTGCGGCGTCGACGAAGAGGATCTGCTCGACATGCTGGCCGAGATCCGTGCACTCGATCCGCGGCCGGGCATGGCATTTTCCGGCGGCGCCAGCGACGCGATCGTCGCCGACGTCGAGGTGCGCGCGGCCAATGACGGCAGCTGGACCGTCGAGCTCAATGCCGACACGCTGCCGCGCGTGCTGGTCGACCATATCTATTTCGCTCAGGTCTCGCCGCACGCGAAGAACCAGGCGGAAAAGGATTTTCTTGCCGAGTGCCTGCAAAACGCCAACTGGCTGACGCGCAGCCTCGACCAGCGGGCAAAGACGATCCTTAAGGTGGCTTCGGAGATCGTTCGCCAGCAGGATGCGTTCCTCGTCCATGGCGTGCGCCACCTGAAGCCGCTCAACCTGCGCACGGTGGCGGATGCCATCGGCATGCACGAATCGACCGTCAGCCGGGTCACCGCGAACAAATACATGCTGACGCCGCGCGGCGTGTTCGAGCTGCGCTATTTCTTCACCGCGTCGATCGCGGCTTCGGGCGGTGGCGATGCGCATTCCTCGGAAGCAGTGCGCGACCGCATAAAGCAGCTGATCGACGAAGAAAAACCGGTCGATGTGCTGTCCGACGACGCGATCGTCGACATGCTGCACGAGAGTGGTGTCGATATCGCCCGGCGCACGGTCGCCAAATACCGGGAAGGCATGAACATTCCGTCGTCGGTGCAGCGCCGGCGCGAGAAACGGGCGCTCGCCAGCGCCGGGCGTTAGGCTGACCGATTTTCCACAGCTTTCTAGCTTCATTGACAAGCTGCGGTGAAGTGGCTAGAAGCCCGCCCGCATGAGACGGGCTCGATGCCCGCTAGCGGATGGTCCGTCACGACAATGACCGGGACGGTCAAGAAGGCGGCTTTGTGATCAACCGGAAAGTTCGGATTTAAATCGGCGCGAGTGACGCCGCAAAGCTTGTGCGCACGGACCACGAGTATAAACTCCGGCCAGTTTGAAGCCTGAGCAAGGAAGGTCAGTTTTCAGATGAATCTGCGCATATCGGGAAAACACATGGATATCGGCGATGCGTTTCGTACGCGCATCAACGACCGTGTCGGCGAGGTGATCGGCAAATATTTCGATCGCGGTTTCGCGGGACACGTAACCGTCATCAAATCAGGTTCGCGTTATTCGGCCGATTGCATGATCCGGCTGGATTCCGGCGCTTCGCTGCAGGCTACGGGCGATGCGCAGGACCCGACGCTGGCTTTCGAGGCCGCGGCCGACCGCCTCGAGACGCGTCTGAGGCGCTACAAGCGGCGTCTCAAATCGCACAATTCGGGCGCCGCCAATGGCGAGCCAACCGATATCGCCTATACGGTGATGGCGCCGCTTGCCGACGACGACGAAGAGATGCCGGAGAATTTCGCACCGGCCATCGTCGCCGAATCGACCATGACGCTGCGCACCATGTCGGTGGCGTCGGCGGTCATCGAGCTCGATACCAAGGACAGCCCGGTCTTCGTCTTCCGCAATGCCGGAAACGATCATCTCAACATCGTCTATCGCCGGCCCGACGGGAACATCGGCTGGATCGACCCGTCCACGACCAAGGTCGCACAGGCGTGACGACTAGGGTCGCACTGGGATAAAAGCCGGCCGCACGAGGGGTGGGGACTGGTGACGGCAGGCGAACAAGGGATTTTCAAGCATGGGTCTGAGCGATCTTATCAACGTTCCGGCGATTTTGCCGGCGTTGAAGGCGAACTCCAAAAAGCAGCTCCTGCAATTGCTGTCCGAGAGGGCGGCGGCAATTTCGGGCATCCCGGAGAGGGAGGTGTTCGACACCATCCTGCAGCGTGAGCGGCTGGGCTCGACCGGCGTCGGCAACGGCATCGCCATTCCACATGGCAAGCTGGCCGGCGTGAAGCGTATAGCCGGCGTTTTCGCCCGGCTGGAAACTCCGGTCGATTTCGAGGCCCTTGACGATCAGCCCGTCGATTTGGTGTTTTTGCTGCTGGCGCCCGAAGGTGCCGGCGCCGATCATCTCAAGGCCCTGTCGCGCATCGCGCGGGTGCTGCGCGACGCGGACACGGTGGCCAAGATCAGAGGCACGCGCGACGCGGTTGCGATCCACGCGCTGTTGTCGGACACGCAGGCCTCCCACGCGGCTTGAAATTTCGATGATGTTGCCGGGGCCGCCGCGAACGGCCCTTTTGGTTCCAGCAACCGTCGCTCTTAGTGGATAGCGACGGTGGTCAGGTCGTTTTCCATGGCGCCGGCCAGCGCGCGGTCACGCGCGTCCGAGAGCAGGATCGGTTGGCCGTTGGCGGCAAACAGGGCCCACAGCTCCAGGCCGGGGGCAATTTCACCAATGCCCGGGAAGCGGCCGAGCAGTTCATCGCTCGAGACCTTGCGCAGGTAAGCGACGGAGCCTTCGCCGAGATGGGCGAATTCGCCGCTGGTCATGGTGATATTTTCGTCAGTTCTGGTCATTTCAAGCCTCCTTGGCGCGAGACGCCGCTCAAGGCCATCTCGCATGAGAGCCATCGGTAAAGATCAGTCTTTCACCGATATGTTTATTTTCCGTACCAGCCGTTCGGACTCCGGCCGATCGAGATCGATCGACAAAAGGCCGTTCTTCAGTTTCGCCGCGATCACCCGCATGCCGTCGGCCAGCACGAAACAGCGCTGGAACTGGCGCGCGGCGATGCCGCGATGAAGAAATTCGCGCTCGGTTTCGTCGGTCTGACGACCGCGCACGACCAGCTGGTTTTCCTCCGTCGTGACATCGAGATCGCTTTCGGCGAAACCGGCGACGGCGAGCGTGATGCGCAGCCTTTCGGCCTGGCCGTCGGCGCCGCTGAGGCGCTCGATGTTATAGGGAGGGTAGCTGTCACCGGATTTCGCCAAACGTTCCAATGTCTTCTCCATGGCGTCGAAACCAAGAAGAAGCGGGCTGGAAAAAGGCGTCATTCGGCTCATATTACACTGTCCTCTCAAGAGCGACATTATGTGGAAAAACCCTGATGGCATTTTTCCCGTTGCCCTTGATATGGTCTGCCCCGCGCTCAAGTTCAAGCCATCGCAAGAGCCGCCCGAAAGTCGTGGCGTGGACTCACAGGAATGATCGACATGGCGCTTGAAATGGTACGCGGATGCAAGGAAAAGCGCCAAAGTCGGGAACCGTTCCCGATCCAGCGGTTCGACAGCTCGCAGCCGGTTCGACGCCCTTCGGGTGTGCGATCGGCCGCGTTAGTTCATGGCCGGCCAAACAAGGAATTGAAATGCCTCAACCACGCAAGATCATCATCGACACCGACCCCGGTCAGGACGATGCCGTCGCCATTCTGCTGGCGCTCGGCAGCGCCGAGCTGGAGATCGTCGGCATAACAGCCGTTGCCGGCAACGTGCCGCTGAAGCTCACCGAGAAGAATGCCCGCAAGATATGCGAGCTGGCCGGCAGGCCCGACATCAAGGTCTATGCCGGCGCCATCCGACCCTTGATGCGCGAACTGGTGACCGCCGAGGAAGTGCACGGTGAGACGGGGCTCAACGGGCCGCAATTGCCCGAACCGACGATGAAGCTGCAAGAGCAGTATGCCGTCGATTTCATCGTCGAGACGCTGATGAAGGAAGAGAGCGGCACCATCACACTGTGCCCGCTCGGGCCGCTCACCAACATCGCGCTGGCGCTGATCCGCGAGCCGCGCATCGCAGGGCGCATCAAGGAAATCGTGCTTATGGGCGGCGGCTTCTTCGAGGGCGGCAATGTCACGCCGACGGCCGAATTCAACATCTATGTCGACCCGCATGCCGCCGACGTGGTGCTGAAGTCCGGCATTCCGATCGTGATGATGCCGCTCGACGTCACCCACAAGGCGCTGACCACCGCCAAGCGTACGCAGGCCTTCCGCAAGCTCGGCACCAAGGTCGGTATTGCGACGGCCGAGATGCTGGAGTTCTTCGAACGCTTCGACGAGGAGAAATACGGTACCGACGGCGGACCGCTGCACGACCCCTGCGTCATCGCCTATCTGCTGAAGCCGGAGCTGTTCAAGGGCCGCAAATGCAATGTCAGCGTGGAAACCGCTTCGGAGCTGACCATGGGCATGACCATCATCGACTGGTGGGGCGTGACCAAGCGGCCGACGAACGCCATGGTGATGCGCGACATCGACCATGACGGCTTCTTTGCCCTGCTGCTTGAGAGACTGGGGCGGTTGTAAGCGCCTTCTTTACCTTCTCCCACATGGGAGAAGGTAAAGCGTTCCTCACTTCGTTCGCGAAAACGCCAGCCACAGGCCGCCGCCGACCAGGAAGCTGCCGCTGATCCTGGACATGAGCTTGATGCGGCTGGCCGAAAGCAGGCGCCCGGCGCGGCCGGCGGCGAGCGCGTAGGTCGAATCCGAGATGGCCGCGAAGATCATCGCCGTCAGGCCCATGACGACGATCTGCAGCGAGTAATTGCCGTGCGGTGCAATGAATTGCGGAAAGAAGGCGCCGAAGAAGACCAGCGTCTTGGGATTGCTCAGCGCCACCAGCAGGCCTTGCAGGAAGAAGCCGCCGCGCGGTTTCCTCGAGGTCCCGTCCGCGTTCAGCTTGCCCTTGGAACGGAACATCTGCACGCCCATCCAAATCAAATAGGCGGCGCCGATCAGCCGTATCCATTCGAACCAGTGGCCCATGCCCGAAATCAGCGTGTTCAGGCCGATGCCGACGATGGCGAGCATCACGGCCAGCCCGGCCTGCGTGCCGGCGACATTGGCGAGACCGGCGCGGGTGCCGTGGCGAATGCTGTTGGCAATGATCAGCGTGACTGTCGGCCCGGGCACCAGGATGATGACGATGCAGGCCAGGACATAGGCGGCGTAGAGCTCCAGCGACACGATTTTTCCCTTGGTATGCCGCAACGCGGCGTAACGGAGGACAATCAATGCATGGCGGCGCTGCCGGTGCAAGCCGGCATGCGAAGCGCTGCCATACGCCTGTGATTCCGGTTCAGGCGCCGGCCTGCCAGGGCAACGTCGCCTCATAGACCGCCGCCGCCTTCAGCACGGCGAGGTCGCCGCGCGGCCGGCCGATCAACTGCATGCCCATCGGCCGGCCTCTGCCGTCGAAGCCGACCGGTACGTTGACCGCCGGGCAGCCGCCCAAGGTGGCGAAGGCGGAAACCTGCATCCAGCGGTGATAGCTGTCCATGGCTCGTCCGGCGACCTCGCGCGGCCAGTGCGTGCCGACTTCGAAAGGGAAGACCTGCGCGGTCGGCAGCGCGATGAGATCGAAGCGGTCGAAGATCGACAGCAGCGTGCGATGCCAGGATGTGCGGACGACCGAGGCCGCGCGGATCTGCGGCGCCGTGAGCCGCATCGCGTTCTCCACTTCCCAGACGGCTTCCGGCTTCAGCAGGTTGCGCTTCATGGGATCGTCATAATGGGTCTTGAGCGCGCAGCCGCTGCTGGCCTGGCGCAATGTCACGAAGGCCTGCCACAATGCTTCGAAGTCGAAATCCGGCAGCATGGATTCCATCAGGAAGGATGCGCCGGCGAACCGGCCGAGCGCAGCCTCGCATAGCTCAAGGATGCCGGCTTCGACCGGCAGATGACCACCGAGATCGCCGAGCCAGGCAACGCGGCCGCCAGTCGCCGCGGCCCCGAGCCCGTTGAAGAAAGAACCCGGTTTCTCGTAAGACAATGGCGCGTGCGGATGAGAGCCCGCCTGCACATCGAGCAGCAGCGCCATATCGCCGATGTTGCGGCCCATCGGTCCTTCGACGCCCATCTGCGCATGGAAGACCTCAAGGTCCGGCCCGCCGGGAACAAGCCCTTGCGACGGGCGGAAGCCGTAGACATTGTTCCAGGCGGCGGGATTGCGCAGCGAGCCGCCGAAGTCGCTGCCATCGGCGACCGGCACCATGTCGAGCGCCAGCGCCACCGCCGCGCCGCCGCTCGAGCCGCCGGCGGTCAGGGCCGGATCGAAAGCGTTCAGCGTCGGTCCGAACACATTGTTGTAGGTGTTGGAGCCAAGGCCGAATTCGGGGACGTTGGTCTTGCCGATGATGATGGCGCCGGCATCGCGGATGCGCTCGACGAAGAAATCGTCTTCCTGCGGCACGAAGTCGGCGAAGATCGGCGAGCCGAAGGAGGTCCGGAGGCCCTTCGTCATGGCGAGGTCCTTGATGGCGATCGGCAGGCCGAAAAGCGCTCCGGTTCCGGCCTCCGCTTGCCGCGCGTCGGCAGCATCGGCCTGGCGCAGGATGTCGCCACGGTCGCGCAACGAGACGATTGCATTGACCAGCGGGTTGACCGCCTCGATCCGGTCGAGGAACGCCGTCACTACCTCGCGCACGGAAAGCTTCCTTCGGCGGATCGCGCCTGCAAGCTCGACGGCGGACAGGCGGCAGATCTCGCCAGCCGGCGGCACGGCATGCTTCGTCGGCGGCCGCATCATCTCAACGGGTTTCCTGCAACGCCTTGTCGACATCCGCAGCCAGCGGGATCGCCGGCTGGGCGCCGGGCTTGAGGCAGGCCAGCGAGCCGGCCGCGCCGGCGCGCACGAGTGCCTGCTCAAGCGCGAGGCCCGACGACAGGCCGGCAGCGAAGTAGCCGCAGAACGTGTCGCCGGCGCCGACCGTGTCGACCGGAGTGATCTTCGTTGCCGGAATGGTCAGGAAATCGGTCGGCGTTGCCGCCATTACGCCATCGCCGCCAAGCGTGACGACAACGGTGCGGCCGGTTTTGCCGGCAAAGTCGCGCATCCGTGCCGCACGGTCACGGCCGCCCAGCGCCAGCGCCTCGCCATAGAGGTCGAACTCGGTCTCGTTGGCGACGGCATAGTCGGCCTTGGCGAGGAAAGCCGCTGCTTCAGCCTGGAAAGGCGCGGTGTTGAGCACCGTGACGGCGCCGGCCGCCCGTGCCTGGTCGAGCGCGGCATCGACGGTTGGCAGCGGGATCTCGTTCTGCAAGAGAACGACATCGCCCTTCTTCAGAAAGGCCTTGGAAAGATCGCCGGGCAGGACGGAAGCGTTGGCGCCCGGCACCACGGCAATGATGTTCTCGCCGTCGTCGCTCACCATGATCAGCGCCGTCCCAGTCGAGGCAAAAGTCTCGGCAACGCCGGATAGATCGACCTTGCCGCTGCGCAGCAACGCCAGCGCCTCGGTGGCGAAGCTGTCCTTGCCGACGGCACCGACCATGCGCACCGCGGCGCCGGCGCGTGCGGCGGCCAGCGCCTGGTTGGCCCCCTTGCCGCCGGGCGCGGTGACGAAACCGGAGCCGCTCACCGTCTCGCCCGGGCTCGGCAGGCGGTCGACATTGGCGATAAGGTCGAGATTGATCGAGCCGACGACGATGATCAAGGAATGCCTCCTGCCAGCGCAAGTTCATGGTACTGGAGCATCCCTGCGTTCGGGCGAAGGCGGGTCGTTCCAATCGGGCGGGAAGCTAACCTGTAAGCCCGCTGCTTGCCAGACCAGGCAGATGGTCCAGCGTAGTTTGCGGCCGTGAACCTATTCGCAGCGCACGGTAACGACGCCCTGATAGCTGCCGGCTGGAAAAATACCGCTCGACTTTGTGGCGGTGAGATCGACCTGCATGGCGTGGGTGCCGTTGGCCACCCTTTGCGGCACGCTTCCGTTGATGTCGACCCCCGAGCCGTCGAGGCGGAAGACCGAGGCGAAGGTCACGTTGGTGCCGCCGCCGCTCGGCGCGGACGAGAATGCGGCGGGCGCCGGCGCCGAGACCGAATAGCAGTCCAGCAAGTTGAACAAGGAGCACAGCGTTGAGGTTGCCACAACGGTCGCGCTGGCACTCGACCCGCCCGCCTGCTTGGAGCCCAATATGCCGATGGCTGGATTAACCGTCATCGTTCCCGATGCCCCGACCGTGATGGTGCAGGTGCCGGTGATCGCTGCTTGCACCGGAAGGCAGAAGCCGGCAAGCGCTGCCATCGCAAGCGGCGCGCGGCTATTTCTTCTTCTTTTTCTTGCCATCGCTATTTCCCGTCCTGATGCCCCAGCCTTCGTTGGCCCATCCGGGTGATGCCGCCGCGGGGGCGGCAGCGCTGGCGGCCACGCTTGCCGTCTGGCCGTCGGCGCCGAGGCCCATTTTGAGGAGTTTCAGCTCCAGTTGCAGGCGCTCGACCTCAAGCTCGTAGAGGCGGCTGCAATCGACGCGCTTCGGCGTACGTCCGATCGGGATCACCACGCGACCGTAGGTGGCGACGTCGTTGTTCGACTGGTTGTTGCCTCTGATGACGCCGAGGTCGAGATAGGCACCGGTGCCCGATACCGCGGAACGGCAGGTGGTGCCGTCGGAAGCATGGACCTCGTCCTGGCCCTGAGGCAAGGTCACGCCGGGCAGGTTGAAGCCGCTCTCATTCTGATTGAGGTTGTAGACATCCTCGGCCAGAACCGGGGAGACAGCCGACATGGCCACCAGCGCAAATGTCAGGATTTGCGGTGCCCAAAGAACTTTCCGCATATCTGTGCCTTTATCTGCGTCTGCTGGTTGGGAAAGGGGATGCTTTCGGTACAGATACGCACTTTACGCTCGGCAGCGCCGCCGAAGGGCACGACCACAAGGACAGGACGGGAAGCCTGGGAGGCCAGTTGGAAGACACTTGGAGAGATCCTGGCGTCCACCGGCTGAAAATCCTGATCGTAGACGTGGATTTCGATCCTGATCTTCTGATCGTAGGGATTGGCGGGGAATACGCGGACCGCGAAGGCGTCGGTGAAACTGTTAACCTCACCGCGCATCGGCGACATCGACTGGGCGGCGGCGGCAACAGGTATCAAGCCAACGGCCAGTGCCGTGGCCAGGGTTCCAGCGAGTTTCAACGGAGCCTCCTTCCCGATGGCTATTCGCAGCGCAGCGTTACTGTTGCCTGATAGTTTCCGGAGGCGAAGCGGTTGCTGCCGCCCTTGGTGCCGGCGAGGTGGACCGAGACGAGGTCGGCGCCGGGAGCGGACAGACTGGTGGCAGAGCCGGTTTCCGCGATGGTGTGGGCGCCGGCAGCCGAATAGGTCGGCGTCCAGGTGGTGGCCGTGACGTCGGCGGCCGGTGCCGTGGTGAGGGTGACCGGATCGACGCTGAGCGCTACGCCTCCGGTGGTGGTGAGCGTGACCGTGCCCGCCGCGCCGCCGCTGTTATGTGAGCTTAGCGACTGAAGGTCGGTGCTGACGGTCATCGTGCCGTTGGTGGCGACAACCAGCGTGCAGGTTGCGGTGACCGTGCCATTGAAAATGACATTTGTGGCCAGAGCGGTCTGGTCAACACAGGCGACCAGCACGGCTGCGCCGAAGGCGACTCGAAACAACCTCATGGAGACCCTCCTATTAAGCCGGATCACCCGATTTAATATGAGTCATAGTCGCTTTATCAGAGTTAATTTTGTGTAAACTTTGAATATTGCGAGAATAAACTTCGTCGTAAAAATCGGGAGTTGCCCTCGGTTGCAACTGAAATGTCGAGTTAAAAACTATTCCCTTAAATGATACCGCTGGGATTTATATAGTTTTTCTGCAATGCTCGAAAAATCGATATTTTAGGACGCCACTTGCCCCGCTTCCCAACCCAGGATGGCGCGCTTGCGAGTGAGGCCCCAGTGATAGCCGGTGAGGTCGCCGGATTTGCCGATGGCGCGGTGGCAGGGCACCACGAAGGAGAGCGGGTTGGCGCCATTGGCGGCGCCGACGGCGCGGCTGGCGCTCGGCGCGCCGATGCTGGCGGCGATCGACGAATAGGTACGGGCCTTGCCCATCGGAATCTCGAGCAATGCCTCCCAGACGCGAACCTGGAAGTCGGTGCCGATCATCACGACATGCAATGGCTGCTCGGGCCGCCACAGCGTCGGGTCGAAGATGCGGGCGGCGTAGGGGCCAGTCGCGGTCGTGTCCTCGACATAGACGGCATTCGGCCAGCGGCTGGACATGTCGGCGAAGGCGGTGCGCTCCTCGCCCGGATCGCTGAAGGCGAGGCCGGCAAGCCCGCGGTCGGTGGCCATGATCAGCGCGGTGCCGAACGGCGAGGAATGATAGCCGTAGCGGATGGTGAGCCCGGCGCCGCGCGTCTTGTAGTCGCCCGGCGACATCGCCTCGTGGGTGACGAAGAGGTCATGCAGCCGGCCGGGGCCCGACATGCCAAGCTCGAACGAAGTTTCAAGCAGCGGCATGCCTGAATCGAGCAGCTTGCGGGCATGGTCCAGTGTCACCGCTTGCAGGAAGGCCTTGGGCGACAGGCCGGCCCAGCGGGTGAACAGCTTCTGAAGGCCGGTCGGCGTCTCGCCGACCTCTTCGGCCAATACTTCCAGCGACGGTTGGTCGCGATAGTCGAGGCTGATCTTCTCGATGGCGCGGCGCACGATTTCGTAGTCGCTGCCTTCGGGTGTGATGTCCTTTTTGAGAACTGCTGTCCGTGTGCTCATGGAATTTCTCCTTGAGCCGGAATATCGCCCCTTGGGGCGCCGATCGCCACCCGAAACTTGCCTTCTTGCGGCGTATGCCCAGATAGACACGCGTTTCTAGAGCTTGTTGCCATCGCGGCGGAATCGGGATGAGGTCCTATCCCAGTGTTCAGCATGATCTCCGGCGCAACCGTGCCCATTCGGGATCATGCTCTGGTCAGGAGGCGCAGATGGCTGGCGAGAAAGTGCATCTGACGGGCGAAAAGGAAACCTTGCTGATAACGCTCTACGGCAAGGCGCTGGAGAGCCGGCTGCCGGATACGCTGCTTAAGGATCACTACGCCGACGAGGCGGTGCGCAAGATCGACTATGATTTCTCCAGGCTCAAGGTCGATGAAAATCTCGGCATCGGCCTGGCGATCAGGGCCAAGACGCTGGACGTCAGCGTCCAGGACTTTATCGCCAGAAACCCCGACCCCATCGTGCTGAACCTGGGCTGCGGACTTGATACGCGCATCTTCCGTATCGATCCCCCACAAAATGTGGACTGGTTCGATGTCGACTATCCCGATGTCATCGAACTCCGGCGCAAGCTTTACCCGTCTCGCGACCACTACAATCTCGTCGCTTCCTCGGTGATCGAACCGGGCTGGCTGGCTGAAGTGCCCCGCAACCGCCCAGCCATGGTGGTCGCGGAAGGACTGACGCCCTATCTCGCCGCCGAGGCAGGATTAAGCTTGCTTTCACGGCTTGTGTCGCATCTTGCCACTGGCGAGCTGATGTTCGACGCCTACAGCCGTTTCGGCCTGAAGCTGCTTCGCTTGAATCCCACTCTGAGGGCAACTGGCGCCAAGGTCCACTGGGCCATCGAAGATCCGCACGACCTGGAGCGGGCTATTCCGAAACTCCGGTTCGTCGAGGATATCTCGGCCTACGAGCCTGAGCACGCCGCCCGCATGGGCTGGTTCGCCGGACTGTTCGTTCGCCTTTGGAAACACATTCCCGCATTGCGCAAGATCGGCAGGCTTTTGCGCTACCGCTTCTGAAGCGGCGGTTCAGCGCGCCTTGGCGGTTGCCAGCGCCCGCGAAAAGGCCGTGGCAAAACTCTCGCGGTCGTCGGGATTGAGGAAGCCTCCTATCGGCACGTTCTGGCCCTGCGCTTCCACCGCCATCCTGGTGATGCCGATCTCGGCATGACGGGCGACCGAAAACCGTGCCCAGAACGGGTTGAAGCGGTGCGCTTCCGATTTTCCCGAAGGCGCGGTCTTGCGGATATCGAGGCTGGTGCGTGAGACCGACACTTCCTCGCGGGCGCGGGCCGCCCGATAATTGACGCGGAAGGCAATGTAGACGGCGACCACGTCGAGGCCGAAGAAGCCGAACACCGGCCAGGCGCCGCGCAACAGGAAAAAAGCGCCTGTCACCAGCCAGCCGAACAGCAAAGCGCCCATCAGGATGAGAAAGCCCGTCCTGCCCAGCGACCGGTGCGGGGTGAGGAGCGCCTGAAAGAAGGGCTCGTCGGCCTGAAATGAGGCGTTTGTGTCGCTCATGCCTGGATATTATAGGAGGGGAATGACAAGCCCCAAGCCCAAAGAGTCTTCCGTCCCGAAAAAAGAGCCGCCGACCGGCCGCCGTGACGGTTCGAACGCCAAGCCGCGGCCGCGGCCGGTGCGGCGGATTTCCCTCTACAGCCCGGCCGAAGTGCACGAGATCTTCCGGCGCTTTTCGGTCCAGCGACCGGAGCCGAAGGGCGAACTCGAACATATCAACGCCTTCACGCTGCTGGTGGCGGTGGTGCTTTCGGCGCAAGCGACCGACGCCGGCGTCAACAAGGCGACGCGGGCGCTGTTCAAGGCCGCCGATACCCCGCAAAAGATGCAGGCGCTGGGTGAAGCCAAGGTCGGCGAATATATCCGCACCATCGGGCTCTGGCGCAACAAGGCCAAGAATGTCATTGCGCTGTCGGAGGCGCTGATCCGCGACCATGGCGGCGAAGTACCCAACGACCGCGATGAGCTGGTCAAGCTGCCGGGGGTCGGGCGCAAGACCGCCAATGTCGTGCTCAACATGGCTTTCGGCCAGCATACGATGGCGGTCGATACCCACATTTTCCGCATCGGCAACCGGATAGGACTGGCGCCCGGCAAGACGCCCGAACAGGTCGAGCAGGGGCTGTTGGAGATCATTCCAGACGAATATATGCGCCATGCGCATCACTGGCTGATCCTGCATGGCCGCTATGTCTGCAAGGCGCGCAAGCCGGACTGCCCGGCCTGCGTCATCGCCGACCTCTGCAAGGCGCAGGAAAAGACGACCAGCGTGCCGGCGCCGCTGATCGAGATCGCACCGCTTGAGACGGTCGTTGCCGAAAATCAGATGCCGTAGCCGCGCGCCATCGCCGCGGCGAAAACCGGGATCAGCAGGAAGACAAAGGCTTCGGCGCGGATGTACGCCTTGACGGAAGCAAGCTCGGCTGCCGGCACCAGGAACGAGGGATTGGCGCTGGCCTGCCGGTTCCAGGAAATGAAGCGGACGGTCGGAATGATCGACAGCAGGGCGACACTGCCAAACGCCGCCATCTTGGCCCAGAACACCCAATTGTAGACGTAGAATTCCCAACCTTTGAGGCCGTAGACGACGCGGCCGATGCCGATGACGATGATCAGCGTGGCGATGATGCCGTAGTGGCGGTCGATGCCGGCCAGCCGCCTCAGCGTGGCGGCGGTGAGATCGCCGCGCATCAGCACGAATTCGGCACCGATGATCCCCGCCAGCGAAAACACCAGCAGATGATGGAAGACGGCAAGCACGAGATCGGTGGTGTCCATGCTCGTTCCCTCGGGTTTGACAACGCCAGTCCGCGCCTGACAAATTGGCAGAGGCTGAATCAGCCTGGCGCGAAAATAACACCGCCACGCAAAATTCCTATAGCGGGCACTTCAGAGCTTGAATGCTATCGCCCGCAAGCACGCCTGTCGCGTTTGCCTCATGCACAAGCAACGCCGATGATTTTTTGCTGGTTCGCGGTCGGTGTTGCCCTGGCCCTTGCACCGGATCGGAGATTTGCTAAGCGCTGACGACAACAGCGAGGCGGATTCCATGGACAATCGGCACGGCGTTCCGGTCATCGAGACGGGGCGAACCATCCTGCGGGCGCACCGGATCGAGGATTTCGGCGCCTATGCCGCCATGTGGGCCGATCCGGCGGTCACCCGCTTCATTGGCGGCAAGCCGCGCACGCGCGAAGAAAGCTGGATGCGCTTCCTGCGTCACGCCGGCCTGTGGTCGCTGCTCGGCTACGGCTTCTGGGCGATCGAGGAGAAGGCGACGGGCCGGTTCGTCGGCGAGGCCGGTTTTCACGACCTGAAGCGGGATATGGTGCCGTCGATCGAAGGTATTCCCGAGGCCGGGTGGGCGCTCGCTCCTGCCGTGCATGGCGCGGGTCTCGCCACCGAGGTCGTCGGTCGCGTCCTAGCATGGGGCGACGAGACGTTCGGGCATGCGAAAACGGTCTGCATCATCGATCCGGAGAATACGGCGTCGTTGAACGTTGCCGGGAAGTGCGGCTACCGGGAAGTGGAACGGACCACCTATCACGACGCCCCAACAATCCTGCTGGAGCGGCGGCCCTGAGCGGCGTCATCGACTGGACATAGCCGTTCTGCTAGCATCGATCATCAAGCGAGGGGATGATCGATGCGTGCATTCAAGACGACTATCATCGGATTTTTCTGGGCGGGGCTGGTGCTCATGCTGGCGGTGCGGCTTGCGGCGGCCGATGCTACGGTGCCGTCCGCCGACATCAAGGGCGCCGCCGACAATCAACTGGCCAAGCGCTACGAAGGCTCCTTCATCGTTTCTTACCAAAAGCTTGCCTTCACCGATTTCAGCGTACCATTGTCGCCCTTGAAGCCGAGTGCGGATCCGGACGCACGCGACACGATGAACAATCGCGTTTTCGCGCCGGACAAGAAGGCCGAGGCGGAGGGCGCCCTTACCCGCATCGCCTATGTGCTTCCCGCTGAGCGCTCGCCGCTCGAGGTGCTGCGCAACTATCAGGATGTGGTCAAGGCGGCCGGCGGAGAGGTCCTGTTCGAATGCAAGAAGGAGGAATGCGGCGGCGCTGCCGACCGTTCGTCGAGCGGCGGCGGTAACGATATGAGCCTGACGATGTACTTCTTCCACGAGAGCGATCTCAAGGACGCGGCCTTTTCCAATGGCGCTTGCGCGCTGGCATCCGGCATCAACGATCAGCGCTATTTCTCGGCCAAGGTGCCGCAGGATGGGGGTGACGCCTATGTCACCGTGCAGACCTACTCGCTGACCGACGATCTCTACTGCAAGAAACTCAACGGCCGCACCATCGCCGTCGTCCAGGTGCTGGAACCCAAGCCGCGCGACAAGAAGATGGTGGTCGTCGAGGCGGCCAAGATGGCTGATTCGCTGTCCGCCACCGGCAGCATCTCGCTTTACGGCATCTTCTTCGACACCGACAAGGCCGACATCAAGGCGGAGTCGGAACCGACGCTGAAGGAGATTTCGACGCTGTTGGCCAACCAGCCTGATATGGCTGTGATCGTCGTCGGCCACACCGACAATCAGGGTGCCTTCGATTACAATCTCGACCTTTCATCGCGGCGGGCGCAAGCGGTCAAGGCAGCTCTCGTCGCGAAATACGGCATCGACGGTTCGCGGCTGACCTCGGCCGGAGCCGGCATGATGGCGCCCGTCGCCAGCAATGACGACAAGGCGGGCCGTGCCAAGAACCGTCGTGTGGTATTGGTCAAGCTGGACTGAGCGAGCCTTGCAGACCAGCGACCCGTTCTACGACACCGCCGCGAGGCTTGCCTGTTCGAGCATAGAGGCATCCTCGCCGAAGGCGCGGGTGGCGCGGGCCGCGGCTTCGAGCAGCGGACGTCTCATGCGCTGGAGGAAGGCGGCGTCGACACGCGTGCCGGGGCCGGCCAGCGTCAGCGCGCCGAGCAGGACGCGCCCTGGACCGAATACCGGCGCCGACACACCAGCTGTTTCGGGATCACGGTCGCCGACAGCCAGACAGGTGCAGGTCCTGCGTATGGTCTCGTAGGGCTCGCCCTGCTGGCCGGAAAACGCGGCAAGCACGCGCCCACCCGAGCCGGCCAGCAAAGGCAATACATCGCCCTCGCGTATCGTGTGGCGGATCGGGTGCTTGGATTCGACGCGATAAAGACAGGTGCGGACGTCGCCCGAGCGAACATAGAAGGCGACGCTCTCCCAGCTTCGCTCGGAGAGGTCGCGCATGATCGGCAACAGGATATCGACCGCCACGACCGAGCGCTGATAGAGCGCACCGAGCCGGAAAGTCGCGGGTCCGACGCGGTAACGCCCGTCATCCAGACGCTCGAGCAGCTGTCCGCGCAGCAGCGATTTTGCCAACCGCAGGATCGTGCTTTTGTAGAGCCCGGTGCGCGCCGCGATTTCAGCCAGGCTGAGCGAACGGTCAGCGGCGGTGAAGGCATCGAGGATGGCAATCGCCCGATCAAGCGCAGCGACCCCTTCAACTGACGCAGTTTTGACGGCAAATGCGGATATGGCTGCTCTTTCGTTCATTTCGTATCGTTCCGCCGAGAAGCCTTCGGCCGCTTTCGCCTAGGCATGTTGTGTGCCCCAATGCGGGCTTCGAGCGCATAGCGGTTCCCAGCCCACAAACAGCCGGTCAAGAAATTGTGCTTCGCGCTGTTTGTTCTGTCTAGCAGAATATCGTTCCTGTTGACAGAACAAGTTACAGCCTGCATGATTTTTCGGCGGGTCTGGGTTCAGGCGCGTTTTGGCAGGCACCGGAGGAGGTGTCGTGATCTGGAGGAATCCCATGCTGAACAGACGCAGATTTTTGATGAGCACCGCGGCCGCGGGCGCCGCCGGCCTGGTGGCATCTCACCTGACCCCCGCCTTCGCCCAAAGCGCGCCGCAGATACAAGTCTTCGTGCCGGCCGCACCTGGCGGCGGCTGGGACCAGACGGCGCGCGCGATGGACCAGGTGCTGCGCAGCGAGAAGCTCATCTCCGGCTCGCAGATCACCAATGTCGGCGGCGCCGGCGGCACGGTCGGGCTGCCGCAATTCATCAATCAATGGAACGGCAGGGGCAATGCGCTGATGGTTGCAGGCATGGTCATGGTTGGCGCCATCATTGCCAACAAGGCCGCCAACAACTTGACGCAGGTCACGCCGATCGCCCGCCTCACCGGCGAGTTCGAAGCGCTGGTGGTGCCGGCGGCCTCGCCGTTCAAGACGGCCGCCGATTTCATCGCCGCGCTCAAGGCCGACCCGACAAAGGTTCCTGTCGCCGGCGGTTCGGCCGGCGGGTCGGACCATATCCTGTTCGGCCTGATCGCCAAGACGGTCGGCGTGCCGGCCACCAATCTGTCCTATGTCCCGTTCGCCGGCGGCGGCGAGGCTCTCTCGGCGCTGCTCGGCAACCAGGTCGCGGCTGGCATCTCCGGCTTTGGCGAGTTCTCCGAACAGATCAAGGCGGGTGCGCTACGGCTGCTCGCCATCTCGGCCGACAAGCGCCAGGAAGGCATCGATGCGCCGACGCTGAAGGAAGCCGGCATCGACGTCGAACTGTTCAACTGGCGCGGCGTCTTCGCGCCCCCCGGCGTTTCCGACGCCGACAGGGCGGCGATGATCGCGCTGGTGGAGAACATGGCCAAGAGCGATGCCTGGGCGACCGAGTGCAAGAACCGCAACTGGACGCCCATCCTGCTCACCGGCGACGACTATGTGAAATTCGTCGCCGAGGATTCGGCCCGCATCGAGGCCATCCTGAAGGACCTTGGGCTCGCCTGATTTCTCCCAAGGGCGGCTCGCCGCCCCTTTTCTGGACCTCGCCGGTTGCATCGGGACCGGCCATCGGTTGACGGTATGAGGGCCGAGCCCTGCCAGTTGGCCGGCAACCCTGGGGAGCACAACAATGAGCAGCAGCGACCAGCAGGCGGCGCCGTCGCGTCTCGCCGTGCCGGAATTGTCGATTGGCATCGGGCTGCTGGCCTGCGCCGCCGCGGTGGCCTGGCAGACGCTGGCAATTCCGGTGTCGCCGCTCTATTCCAAGGTCGGCCCCACCGTCTTTCCCTATCTCACCATGATCGGCCTGGTGGTTCTGTCCCTGTTGCTCATCGTCGCGGCGCTTCGCGGCGGCTGGCAACCAGAGGAGGAAAAGGAGACGCCGACCGACTGGAAGGCGATGGGCTTCGTCGCCGTCGGCCTGATCGCCAACCTGCTGCTCATCCAGCCGCTCGGCTTCACGGCGGCATCGGTGATCATGTTCGTTCTCGTCTGCTTCGGCTTCGGCAGCAGGCATACGCTGCGTGACGCGCTCACCGGCCTTATCCTGGCGCTGGCCGCCTATTTCGGCTTCGCCAGGGCGCTCGGCGTCAACATCGGCGCCGGCTTCGTCGAGAACCAGCTGAACACGGTGATCGATGCGATCATCGGTGCGTTGAGAGGCTGACGGCATGGAAACGCTTGGCCATCTCGCCCACGGGTTCTCTGTCGCCTTCACGCCGGTCAACCTGCTGTGGTGCCTGCTCGGAACCACGCTCGGAACCGCCATCGGCGTGCTGCCCGGGCTCGGGCCGGCGCTGACCATAGCCCTGCTTCTGCCGATCACCTATCAGGTTGCGCCGGAGGCTTCGTTCATCCTGTTTGCCGGCATCTATTACGGCGCCATGTATGGCGGCTCGACGACATCGATCCTGCTCAACACACCCGGGGAAAGCGCCACCATCGTCACCGCGCTGGAAGGCAACAAGATGGCGCGGTCGGGCCGGGGCGGTGCGGCCCTGGCCACTTCGGCGATCGGCTCCTTCGTGGCCGGTACCATCGGCACGATGGGCGTCGCCTTCCTGGCGCCTATCGTGGTCAAGTTCGCGCTGGCCTTCGGCCCGGCCGAGTACTTCTCGCTGATGGTGCTGGCCTTCATCACCGTTTCGGCGGTGCTCGGTTCGTCCTCGGTGCGCGGCCTCACAAGCCTGTTCGCCGGCTTCGTCATCGGCATGATCGGGGTCGACCTGCAGACCGGTCAGCCGCGCTTCACCTTCGGCATGACCGAACTGCTCGACGGCGTCGACGTCATCATCGCCGCGGTCGGCCTGTTCGCCGTCGGCGAAACGCTCTACATGGCTTCGCGCCGCTACGCTGGCAAGGACGAGATCGTGCCGCTGAAGGGCTCGCTCTACATGACCGCGGCCGAGTGGGGGCGCTCATGGAAACCCTGGCTGCGAGGTGCGGCGATCGGCTTTCCGATCGGCGCGATGCCGGCCGGCGGTGCCGAGATCCCGACCTTTCTATCCTATGCGATCGAAAAGAAGCTGTCGAAGCACAAGCAGGAGTTCGGCACGGTCGGCGCCATCGAGGGCGTCGCCGGCCCCGAGGCCGCCAACAACGCATCCGCCGCCGGCGTGCTGGTGCCGATGCTGACGCTCGGCCTGCCGACCTCGGCGACGGCGGCGATCATGCTGTCGGCCTTCCAGAGCTACGGCATCAACCCCGGGCCGCTGCTCCTGACGACGCAGGGCGATCTCGTCTGGGGCCTGATCGCCAGCCTGTTCATCGCCAATGTCATCCTCGTCATCCTCAACCTGCCGCTGATCGGGCTGTGGGTGCGGCTGTTGAAGATCCCGGCGCCGCAGCTCTATGCCGGCATCCTGGTGTTCGCCACAGTCGGCACCTACGGCATCTCGCAATCGCCGGTCGATCTCGTCATCCTCTATCTGCTGGGTGCGGCAGGGTTCCTGATGCGGCGCTTCGATTTCCCGACCGCGCCCGTCATCATCGGCATGATTTTGGGGCCGCTCGCCGAAACCCAGTTCCGCCGGGCGATGACCATCTCGAACGGCGACTGGTCGGTGTTCTACAAGCATCCGCTGTCGCTGACGCTGCTGACGCTCGCTTTCATCGGCCTGGTCGGGCCGCATATCTGGGCCTTCATCGAGCACCGCCGGCGGCGGGGACCGGAGCATGTGCCGGGCGATGCCTGACCGATTTGAGATGTCATGACTGAATTGCTTTCCGGTATCCGCGTGCTCGACCTGACCAATGTCCTGGCCGGACCTTATTGCTCCTATCAGCTTGCGCTGCTCGGCGCCGACGTGATCAAGGTCGAGTCGCCGCAGGGCGGAGACCTGGCGCGCCAGCTCGGCGGCTCGCCTACGCTCAACAGCGCCGGCATGGGCGCCTCGTTCCTGGCGCAGAACGCCGGAAAACGATCTGTCGTGCTCGACCTCAAGAAAGAAGCCGATCGCGAGCGCTTCCTCGATCTGGTCGCCAGCGCCGATGCACTGGTGGAGAATTTCCGCCCCGGCGTGATGGATCGGCTCGGCCTCGGCCACGAGGCGCTGAAAGCGGTCCGTCCCGGCCTGGTCTATTGCGCGATATCGGGTTTCGGCCAGACCGGGCCGATGCGCGGCAATCCCGCCTATGACCAGATCATCCAGGGTCTTTCGGGAGTCATGAGCATCACCGGCACGCCGGAGACGGCGCCGCTGCGCGTCGGCTATCCCGTCGCCGACACGCTGGGCGGACTGGTGGGGGCGTTCGCCATCGCCGCGGCATTGGTCCGGCAGAAGACCAGCGGCGAGGGTGCCTTCCTCGATGTCTCGATGCTCGAATGCACGCTGTCCGCACTTGGCTGGCCGGTTTCCAACTATCTGACGGCGGGTATCGATCCGCAGCCGATGGGCAATGAGAACATGACAGCGGCTCCTTCCGGCGCTTTTCGCACCGGCGACGGCTTGCTCAACATCGCCGCCAACAAGCAGGAACAGTTCGTGACGCTATGCCGGCTGATCGGGCGGCCGGAACTGGCGGGAGATGCCCGGTTTGCCGAGCGCGAGACGCGCAAGCGCAACCGAGCGGCGCTTAAGGTCGAGATCGAGGACGCCCTGGCGAGCGCCCCGGCGGCGGTCTGGGAAGACATGTTCAATCGTGCCGGCGTGCCGGCGGGCAGGGTGCTGACGATCCCGCAAGTGTTGGCCGAACCGCAAGTGCTCGAACGCCAGGTAACGGCACGTTTCGAGGATATGCCCGGCATGGACAGGCCGCTGACGGTTTTGCGCGGCGGCTTCATGGTCGACGGTGCCGCGCCCTTGCCGACGCTGCCGCCGCCGACGCTGGGCGAGCATATGGACGAGGTGTTCGCCGGCTTGCTGCCGCGCGCCAGGGCAAAGGCAAAAGCATGAGCAGGACGGACGAGAAAACCGGCCGCGAGCGCGGCGAGGAATGGTGGCGGACCGATATCATCGAGATGCATCCTGGCGTGATCCGGCTGCGCGGCTACGAAATCCAGGATCTGATCGGCCGCGTCAGCTTTCCGGCTGTCATCTGGCTGATGCTGCGTGGCGAACTGCCGACCGAGGACCAGGCGGCGCTGCTCGGCATCGCGCTGGGTGCCGCCGTCGACCATGGGCCGCAAGCGCCGTCGATCGCCATCGCGCGCATGGCAGCCACCTGCGGCGTCGGCATCAACAGCGCCATGGCGTCGGCCATCAACGTGCTTGGCGACGTGCATGGGGGCGCCGGCGAACAAGCGCTTTCTTTCTACGGCGACATCGCCGTGGCGCTCGATGGCGGTATGAGGCTGGATGAAGCGGTCACGGCGCGGCTCGACCGGTTCTTCGCGCAGGAGAAGGGTTATGTGCCGGGGCTCGGCCACCGCTTCCATCCGGTCGATCCGCGCGCGCCGCGCCTGCTGGAACTGACCCGCGAATTCGCCGCGCGCGGCGTCGTCAATGGACGTTTCGCCGCCATCGCCGAGGCGATCGAGGCTGACGTCGCGCGGCGCAAGGGGAAGAAGATACCGCTCAACATCGATGGCGCCACCGCCGTCATCTATGGCGAGCTCGGTTTTCCGCCGCCGCTGACGCGCGGGCTTTTCGTGCTGTCGCGCTCCGTCGGCATCCTGGCGCATGCCTGGGAACAGTCGCAGCAGAGCGATCGGAACAAGGGCCCATTGCCCCGCGAATGGCTGTGGGCCTATAGCGGCACGCCGGCGCGGCCACTTCCCGAAGGCGAAAATAGCGGCGGGTGAGGTCTTAAGCCTAAATCAGGCGACCGGCGCGGGTTCGGGAAACTTCAAGGTCTTCACCAAGGTCGAGAGGTCGGGTTCATCAATGAGCATCGCTGCGTCGGCCGGCGTTAACCAGGCCCGCTGCCGCCGTTTGGCTTCCTGCCAGTCGGCCAGTTCCTCGGTCACCTCAAGCAGATAAACGATGACATCGACACGGACAAAGCGGTTGGCCAGGCGTTTCCAGTAGGAATAGGTGCCAGCCGGCTGCGTCAGAGTCTTGCCGAGCACACCGGCTTCCTCCCGCGCCTCGATGGTGGCTGCCTTGCGTCCGCTCTTGCCCTTCATCGGCCATCCCTTGGGTACGATGAAACGCCTGGTCGTCCGCGACGTGACCAGCATGACCTCGATGTCGCCGTGGGTGTCCAGCCGAAAGGGTATCGCCGCCACCTGGCGGATCCTCTCCCCCTTCTTTGCCTTGCGTACAGCTTTTTTCTTGGTCGCTGCCATAGCTGAAATCCAGTCGAAGCACTGCCCATAGCGTGACGGCGCAGTGTTGCAAAACCAAAACTGCCGCAAGGGCACCCATGGGTGCGGATCATATAAGTCGGCTAATAAATGGAAAGTGCAGGTTTGTCAGCGGCAATTGGTAACGGCGGTGGTGCCGATTATCTGCGTCTGGCAGCTTGGCTTGACCCGCGGCACGACCGGCGGCGGCTGCTGGACGATTACGCGGTCCTGGGCACGGTACTGCTGTTGCTGTTGCTGGAATTGCTGCCGCTGCACGCGATTTTGCAGCGCCTGCAAGTCGTTCTGCTGAATAAGCGCGTTGCCGTTGGCGGATGGATTGAGCACCTGCGCGGAAGCGGAAAGGCCCAAACCCGTCAGCACCGCCGCAGCCAGCACTGCCGGTGCAAAAATCATCAATGGTCGACGCGCAGCCATTCGGTCATTCCCGCCAAAAATACTATCCCGATATATAGGGCGTTTGCGCGGCCATGCCATGGCGGAAGCCTTTGATCGAGATCGACGACGGCCTCGCGGCGGCGGAGAATTTGCCCGGCAACCCGGCATTGCACTTGACGGAGGCGATCGATTCGCCGCTCTATCGGGTCGGCGCCGGCCTTGAGCCCAATGGCGTCGATGGCGCCGGCATATTCGCCGGATATTAGTGGCGCCCTCGGGGAAACGGTCAAACAGAATGCGATCAGCGCGTCTTTCATCGTCAGCTTCCAGGCTGGCTCGAGGCGGAGCCGGGCGGGAGAGGTCTTTATGAGGAACTACGCGCATTTCGTGGCGATGTTGGGCATTGCCTGCATCGCCGGCCTGCCGGCAGCAGCGGCGCAAACCAAGAGCGACAAGGTGGCGGCGCCGCCCGCGGCCAACGCCCCGCAGTTGCCCGGTGGCGCATCGGCCTTGTCGGAAACCCATGGTGACTGGACGGTCAACTGCCAGATATCGGGCACGACCAAGGCATGCAGCCTGTCGCATCAGCAGTTCAACAAGCAAAACAACCAGCGCCTGCTGGCGATCGAGCTGTCGAGCAAGACCGGCGAGGACGCGACCGGCACGCTCGCTTTGCCGTTCGGCCTGGCGCTCGCCAGAGGCGTCAGCCTGACCATCGACGACCAGAAGCTCGATGGCAACCTGCAGTTCAACACCTGTCAGGCGGTCGGCTGCCTGGTGCCGGTGGCGTTCGATGCCAATGTCACCCCCGTGCTCAAGGCAGGCACGACGCTCAAGATCGACGCCTTCGCGGCCGATACAGGACAGCAGGTAAGCTTTTCCATTCCGCTCAACGGCTTCGGCGGCGCGCTTGCCCGCACGGCCGAGCTGTTGGCCGATTGACGCGTTGAGGTCGTCCGGGGCCTGAGGGTCTCAAACGCATCGCCTGACTGCCTTGAAGCGTCAAGCATTGCACGTGTTGCAAGCAGCAGGAGATCGCTGGCGGCGGGTCTCAGACGACAACCGTCTTCAGCCGTTCTGCGATCACGGCGGCGAGCCGCGCCGCCACCTCGTCCTTGGTCATCTCGGGCCATTCCTCGACGCCGGCCTTGGAGACGATCCGTACCCGGTTGCGGTCGCCGCCCATCACGCCCGAGTGGCCGATGCCGCTGGTCCGCGACACGTCGTTGGCGACGATCAGATCGGCGCCCTTCTTGCTGAGCTTGGCCTCGGCGTTGCGCAAAAGGTCCTGCGTCTCGGCGGCGAAGCCGACGACCAGGCCGGGCCGCTGGCTGTGATGGCCGACCCCGGCGAGAATATCGGGATTTTCGACCATGCGCAGCACCGGCGGTCCTTCGCCCGCCATTTTCTTGATCTTCTCGCCGGCCGAATTTTCTGTTCGCCAATCGGCGACGGCGGCGACGAACACCGCCGCGTCGGCCGGCAGGAGCTGTTCGACCGCGTCGCGCATCTCCTGCGCCCGTTCGACATGGATTGTCTTTACGCCGGCGGGATCGGCGATGCCGACCGGGCCGGAGACGAGGCGCACATCGGCGCCGAGCCGGGCTAGGGCCGCCGCAATGGCATGGCCCTGCTTGCCGGACGAGCGGTTGGCGATGTAGCGCACGGGATCGATCGGTTCGTGCGTCGGGCCGGAGGTGACGATGATCTTGCGCCCGGATAATGGCCTGGGGCCGGCATCGAGCAGTGCCTCGACGGCGGCGACGATCTCCAGCGGTTCGGCCATGCGGCCTTCGCCCGTCTCATTGCTCTCAGCCATCTCGCCGCGGGCCGGGCCGACGAAGCTGATACCGTCCTTGCCCAGCGTCGCCCGGTTGCGGCGCGTCGCCGGATGCGCCCACATCCGGGGGTTCATGGCCGGCGCCATCAGCACGGGCTTGTCGGTGGCGAGGAGCACGGTGGAGGCAAGATCGTTCGCATGGCCGTTGGCGAGCTTGGCCATCAGATCGGCGGTGGCGGGAGCCACGACCAGAAGATCGGCCTCGCGCGACAGCCTGATGTGGCCGACATCGTGCTCGTCCTGGCGATCGAACAGTTCGGTGAAGACATGATCGGCGGAAAGCGCGCCCACCGACAGCGTGGTGACGAATTCCCGTGCGGCCGCCGTCATCACCACCCGCACGGCAGCACCGCGCTCACGCAGCCGGCGAATGAGGTCAAGGGCCTTGTAGGCGGCGATGCCGCCGCCGATGACGAGCAGGATGCGCTTGCCCGAAAGCGTGCCTCGCAGAAATATCTTACCTGTCGGAACGGCGGTCGAGACTGCCGCACCTTGCGATTTGGCCAGTTCGCTCAGGGTCTTCTCGATCTGATCGAGGCGGCCGGCCGGGCCGACCTGGCCATCGACGGCGGCCCGGATCATCACTCTTGCCTGCTCTTCCATGGAGCGGTCGTTTTCCGCCGCCAGTCGGCGCAGCAACTCCTTGACCTCATCGTCGAGGTTACGGATCGTGATGCTTGCCATGTGATTGCACTCTGCCGACCTAATCCGATGACAATGATAGCAATGCAATCAAACCGCCGCAAGTCACGGGACCGCGCGGCGATGCCTTTGGGCCTAGAGGATCTTCCAGGCGATGTAGATCAGCGTCAGCGCGATCACCCATAGCGCCACGCGGCCGGAGCGGCTATAGCGCGCTTCGGCCATGCCGATGGCCCGCGCGGTCGCCTCATCGAAGCGCAGGCCATGCTCGGCCATCAGGTCGATCTCTCGGGACAGCCGCTCGGTGCGGACCGCAAGCTCGGGCACCTGGCGGATCAGTGCCAGCATCGCCTTGCCGCCGTCGCGCGCGTCGGCCAGCAGGCCGCTCGGCCCAAGATTCCCGGCAATCCAGCCACTGACCACCGGTTCGGCGGTCTTCCACATATTGAAGGCCGGATCGAGCGTGCGCGCCACGCCCTCGACCACCACCATGGTCTTCTGCAGCAGGATCAGTTCGGGCCGCGTCGCCATGTCGAACAGTTCCGTCACCTCGAACAGCAGCGTCAGGAGCTTGGCCATCGAAATGGTCTCGGCCGGCTGGCCGTGGATCGGCTCGCCGATGGCGCGGATCGCTTGCGCGAAAGCCGCGACATTGTGCTGGCGCGGCACGTAGCCGGCCTCGAAATGCACCTCGGCGACGCGCAGATAATCGCGGATGATGAAGCCGTAGAGGATTTCGGCGAGGAAACGACGCTCCTTCTTGCCCAGCCTGCCGGCAATACCGAGATCGACGGCGACGATGGTGCCGTTGGCCTCAACGAACAGGTTTCCCGGATGCATGTCGGCATGGAAGAAGCCGTCGCGCAACGTATGGCGCAGGAATGACTGGATGAGATTGGCGGCGATCGCCTTCAAATCGTGGCCGGCGGCTTCCAGCCCGGCGATATCGTTCATCTTCACGCCGTCGACCCATTCCATGGTCAACACGTCACGGCCGGTGCGTTCCCAGTCGACGGAAGGAACGCGGAAACCGGGGTCATCCCTGGTGCTTTGGCCAAGTTCCGAAAGCGCGGCCGCCTCGAGGCGCAGGTCCATCTCGATCTTGGTCGTCTGCGCCAGCGTCTCGGTCACCTCCACCGGTCGCAGCCGGCGCGACGATGGAATGTATTTCTCCTGCAGGCGGGCGGCGAGGAAGTAGCTGTCGAGGTCCTGGAAGAAGCGGCGGCGCACGCCCGGCCGGATGACCTTGACCGCTACTTTGCGGGCAACGCCGCCATCGATGGTTTCGGCGGCATGAACCTGGGCGATGGAAGCTGCGGCGACCGGATCGCCGAACTGCACGTAGAGATCGCCGACCCTGCGCCCAAGCGAAGCCTCGATCGCCATGACGGCTTCGGCCTTGGGGAAGGTGTGCATCTTGTCCTGCAGCATGGCGAGATCGAGCGCCATGTCGTTGCCGACGACGTCGGGCCGCGTCGCCAGGAACTGGCCGAGCTTGACATAGGATGGGCCGAGCCGGACCACCGCCTTGGCGAGCCGGTCGCTGCGCTGGTAGGCAAGCGCCCGGCGCCGGGTGAACAGCCGCGCCAAGCGCCAGCCAAGCCTTGGCAGGCCCGACAATTCCTCGCCCGGCAAGGCGGCGACGACGCCTTCGCGGACCAGCACCCAGCCGGCACGCATGAGCCGAAATCCAGCGCTGACGGTGCTCATGGCAGCGCCCATCCCGCCGGTTTGTTCAACCGGCACGGAGCAAATCGATTGTGAGAAATGCGATCCGGCCTCAAAGCTTCCAGCCCGAATGCAGTGCCGCGATGCCGCCGGAATAGTTGCGGAAGGAAACGCGGTCGAAGCCCGCGCGGCTGATCATGGAAGCAAAGTTCGCCTGATTGGGGAATTTGGCGATCGATTCGACCAGATAGGAATAGGGCTCGCCGTCGCCGGTGACAGCCTTGCCGATCTTAGGAATGGCCTTGAACGACCAGGCTTCGTAGACCTTGTCGAGCAACGGCATCTCGACTTCGGAAAACTCCAGGCACAGGAACCGTCCACCCGGTTTCAGCACGCGGTACGCTTCGCTGAGCGCGACATCGATGCGCGGCACGTTGCGGATGCCGAAAGCGATGGTGTAGGCGTCGAACGTGGCATCCGCGAAAGGCAGTTCCTCGGCATTGGCCTCGACGAAATCGGTGTTGCCGGACAGGCCTTTCTTTTGTGCCCTATCGCGGCCGACGGCGAGCATCGAACCGTTGATATCGAGCACCGTCGCATGGGCCTGGCCGTGGCTCGCATCGACGATGCGAAAGGCGATGTCGCCAGTGCCGCCCGCGACGTCGAGCACGCGCCAGCCCGCCCGCTTGGGAGGATTGAGCCAGGTGACCATGGCATCCTTCCACAGCCGGTGCAGGCCGCCCGACATCAGGTCGTTCATCAGGTCGTACCGGTTGGCGACCTTGTGGAAAACGTCGTTGACCAGGGACTGCTTGCGGCCTTCCCCTACACGCTTGAAACCATAGGAGGTTTCCATGCCGCCAGCGGCCGTGGTTCTCTCAACTGACATTTTTTTGATCCGTCATAAAACCGGCGGGACCATAGCCGATCGATGATGCGGGCGCTATTGTTTAAGGCGCGGTGTTCGGCCGCGCTTCCAGGTGGTGGGTTTTCAAGACCTGGGCTGACCGACGGGATGTTTGAATGCCACTGAAAGCGGAACTGCACTGCCACATCGAAGGGGCAGCGGCGCCCGAACTCGTCATCCGCCAGGCGCAGAAATACGGCAAGGACACTTCGCCCTATATCCAGAACGGCTCGTTCGTCTGGCACGATTTCACCTCCTTCCTAGCGGCTTACGATTTTTCCTCCGACCTGTTCCGGACGGAGGAGGACTATGCGCGGCTGGCGGACCACTATCTGACCAGCCTTGCCCGCGACGGCGCCATCTACTCCGAAATCTTCACCTCGCCCGATCACGCCAAGAAGGCCGGCCTGTCGCCCAAGGCCTATACGGACGCGCTCGGCGAAGGCATGGCGCGCGCCAAGGCCAAGACCGGCATCGAGGGCCGCATGATCGTCACCGGCGTACGCCATGCCGGCGTCGAGTCGATCGAGCAGGCCGCCCGCTTCGCGGCGCGTTGCGGCCATCCGCTGGTCACCGGTTTCGGCGTCGCCGGCGACGAGCGCGTAGGCGAAATGGAGGACTATGTCAGGGCTTTCGAGATCGCCCGCGAGGCTGGGCTCGGCATCACCGTCCATGCCGGCGAACTGACGGGCTGGGAAACCGTCCAGGCGGCGCTCGACCACATCCGTCCCTCGCGCATCGGCCACGGCGTGCGCGCCATCGAAAATCCCGACCTTGTCCGTCGCATCGCCGACGAGGGCGTCGTGCTGGAATGCTGCCCCGGCTCCAACATCGCGCTCAAGGTGTTCGACAGTTTTGCCGACCATCCGTTTCCGGCCTTGCAAGCGGCAGGCTGCAAGGTGACGCTCAATTCCGACGACCCGCCCTATTTCTGGACCTCGCTGAAGCGCGAATACGACATCGCCGCCGAGCATTTCTCGATGAGCGAAAAGGCGTTAGCGGCCATCACCCGAACGGCTATCGAGGCCGCTTTCGTCGACAAGAAGACCAAGACGGCCCTTCTTGCCCGCCTGAGCGGTGCCTCTCGCTGATTTCTGTGGTCCGGTGAAGCCAAGCGGTTCCTTGGCCGGCGCATAGTCGCTAGGGTCCTTCGAGCTGCCTGTCGCGCTTGCGCGTATCGGGCGACACGCATCAGGAGAACACCATGAAGGGCGTCACCGTCGTCGACCATCCGCTTGTCCAGCACAAGCTGACCATCATGCGCAAGAAGGAGACCTCGACTGCCGGCTTCCGGCGGCTGCTGCGCGAGATATCGCTGCTGCTTGGATACGAGGTCACCCGCAACCTCGAATTGACGACGACGACCATCGAAACGCCGATGGAGACCATGGAAGCGCCGACGCTGGAGGGCAAGAAACTGGTCTTCGCCTCGGTGCTGCGTGCCGGCAACGGCTTGCTGGAAGGCCTGCTCGACCTGGTGCCGGCGGCGCGCGTCGCCCATGTCGGTCTCTACCGCGATCATGAAACGCTGGAGGCGATCGAGTATTTCTTCAAGGCGCCGAGCGACCTCGCCGACCGATTGGTGATCGTCGTCGATCCGATGCTGGCGACCGCCAATTCGGCGATCGCGGCGATCGACAAATTGAAAGAGCGCGGCGCCACCAACATCCGTTTCCTGTGCCTGCTGGCAGCGCCCGAAGGCATAGAGCGCTTCACCAAGGCGCATCCGGACGTTCCCGTCTTCACGGCGTCGATCGACCGCCAGCTCAACGAGAAGGGCTACATCATGCCCGGTCTTGGCGACGCCGGCGACCGCATGTACGGGACGAAGTGATTTACCAAATGTTTACGCAATGGCGCGGTTTCGGCGCGCGTTAAAGCGGCACACACCATCCCGGCGTTAAGCATCGGCTTTCACGAAGGCCGATTCATGCTGCGCAAGCTTCTCATCCTCGGCGTCTTTGCCGGAACATCGGCCGCGATCCCGGTTGTCTACCAGTCGAATCCGCAATTGGTCGAACGCCTGCTGAAATCGGCGGTGGCGGCCAGGCCCGAGGCGGGGACCCAAGCGGAGGTCGCCCTGGCCGCGGCTCCCGACAGACCGGTGGCGCCGCTGGCGGCCGGCCGCAAGGTCATCGTCGCGGCGGACGCGCGCGGGCACTTCACGTCGGCCTTCAAGCTGAACGGCCGCCAGATCGACGGCATGATCGACACCGGCGCCACTCTGGTTGCCATCAACATGTCGACGGCACGCAGGGCCGGTCTGTCGCTGAACCCCTCCGATTTCAACCACGAGGTCAGCACGGCCAACGGCACGATCAAGGCCGCCGTGGTGATGATCGACCGGTTGCAGATCGGCAGCATCACGGTCGATGACGTGCAGGCCATGGTGCTCAACGACAAGGCGCTGCGCACCAACCTGATCGGCATGAGCTTTCTCAAGCGGCTGGACAAATACCAGGCCGAAAGCGGCACGTTGCTGCTCGTCCAGTGAGCCTGCTCAGCCGCGCGGCAGGATCCGCCGGATGACGCTTTTATCGGCGGCCGGCTTCGAAGCACCGATCGCATAGGCCGAACGCACGGTGGCGGCCGCCGCCTCGGCATCGGACTGGGTGCGGGCGTGGATCAGTGCCAGCGGCTCGCCAGCCCTTGTCTCGGCACCGATGGGCTGCAAGTCGGTGATGCCGACAGCGAGGTCGATCTTGTCCTCCGGCCGGGTGCGCCCGCCGCCCAGGCCAACCACCGCCAAGCCGATGTCGCGGGTCGCGATACCGGTGACGAAGCCGTTTGCCGTCGCCTCGACCGCGAACTCCGTTGGCGCCTTCGGCAGGTATTTTTCCGGGTTCTCGACGAAATCGGCGGGCCCGCCGAGCACGGCCACCATGCGCGCGAAAGTGGCAGCGGCGCGGCCGCTGGCAAGCGTCTCTGTGGCGCGGCGCATGCCGTCCTGGTTGGACGATACCAGCCCGGCCGCCTGCAGCATTTCGGCGGCAAGCGCCAGGGTCACGTCCTCCAGCCGCCGGTCGCGAAGACGGCCGGTGAGGAAATCGACGGCGTTGCGCACCTCGACGGCGTTGCCGGCGGCCGACGCCAGCGGCTCGTTCATGCCGGTGATCAACGCCGAGGCCTTCAGGCCGGCGCCATTGGCGATTTCGACCAGGCTGTTGGCAAGCGCGGTCGCGTCACGCGATTTCTCCATGAACGCGCCATTGCCGACCTTGACGTCGAGTACCAGTGAATGCAGGCCGGCGGCCAGCTTCTTCGACAGGATCGACGCGGTGATCAGCGGCACCGATTCGACCGTGCCGGTGACGTCGCGGATGGCGTAGAGCCTGCGGTCGGCCGGCGCGAGGTCGGCGGTCTGGCCGATGATCGCGCAACCGGTCTCCAGCACCGCCTTGCGGAACAGCGCGATGTCGGGCTGGCTGGCATAGCCGGGGATCGCGTCCATCTTGTCCAGCGTGCCGCCGGTGTGGCCGAGGCCGCGGCCCGATATCATCGGCACATAGGCGCCGCAGGCGGCGACGATCGGCGCCAGCATCAGTGAGACATTGTCCCCGACGCCGCCCGTCGAATGCTTATCGGTGACCGGGCCCGGCAGGTCCGACCAGTCGAGCACGTCGCCGGAATCGCGCATGGCCAGCGTCAGCGCCACCGCTTCGTCGCGGCTCATGCCGTTGAAGAACACCGCCATGGCGAAAGCCGCGACCTGGCCGTCGGTGACGGCGCCCGACGTCACGCCGTCGATGAAGGCGGCGATTTCATGAGCCGGCAGCCTCTGGCCGTCGCGCTTGTGGCGGATGATCTCCTGCGGAAGCATCAGCTCTCCAGCAGCCCGTCGCGGAACACGCGCTGCAGCACCGTTGCCAGGCGCGCTCCGCCGACCGGCGCCATATCCTTGGTCTCCTGGTGCGAAAGCTCCGCTCCGGTCATCCCTGCCGCCAGATTGGTGATGACCGAGCAGGCGGCGACGCGCAGGCCAAGGAAGCGGGCAAGGATGACCTCCGGCACGGTCGACATGCCGACGGCATTGGCGCCCATGATGCGCGCCATGCGGATCTCGGCCGGCGTCTCGAAGCAGGGGCCGGAAAACCACATGTAGACGCCCTGGTGCAATGTAGTGCCGGTCGCCGTCGCCGCGCGTTCGATCGCTTTGCGGATGCCGGCATCATAGGCTTCGGTCAAGCCGACGAAGCGGCTGTCGCTCGGCTCGCCGATCAGCGGGTTGGTCCCCGAGAAATTGATGTGGTCCGATATCAGCATCACCGAGCCCGGGCCCATTTCCGGATCGACGGAGCCGGCGGCATTGGTGAGGATCAGTTTCGTGATGCCGATGCCGGCAAGCACTTCCAGCACCGGCCGCATCGCGGCCGCGTTGCCATGTTCATAGTAATGGGCGCGACCGGAGAGCATCAGCACCGGCGTGCCGGCAAACAGTCCGGCCACCACTTCGCCGGCATGGCCGCTGATGCCGCTCCTGGGAAAACCGGGCAGGTCGGCATAGGAGACGCGGATCGGGTCCTCGATCCGGTCGACAAGACCGCCGAGGCCCGAACCCAGCACCAGCGCGGTCGACGGCGCGAGACCGTCCAGCCTCTCGATAAGATGGTCCAGCGCCTTTTCCGTCATTGCGGCCAACTCTTCATTTTCAACCAACTCGTCATTTCAAAATGTCGCCGCGAAAGCCGTAGGGCAGCATGTCGCCCATGGTCACGGTTTCGGCCACGCCGGCATTGTCGCAGAGATAGAGCCTTGTTTCCGGCCGGCAGAATTCGGCGAGCCGCTGGCGGCAGCCGCCGCAAGGCGAGCATTTGGCCATGCGCTCGGCGATGACGGCGATTTCGACGATCTTGCCGCCGCCGCCCATGATGTAATGGCCGAGTGCCGTGGTCTCGGCGCACCAGCCTTCCGGATAGGAGGCCACCTCGATGTTGGCGCCGGTGAAGACGCGACCGTCCTCGGTGCGCAATGCGGCGCCCACCGGAAATTTCGAATAGGGCGCATAGGCCTTGGCCATCGCTGCCTTGGCGGCTTCGAACAGATCATGCGACATTCAGTTGTTCTCTCCGATGATCGTGTCCAAAAGCCGGTGCTCGCTTCCGCGGATCGTCGCTCGCGCGATCGGTTTAGCGTTCCTTGACATAAGGCACGCCGCCGGCGCGCGGCGGGATTGCCTTGCCGATGAAGCCGGCGAGCAGGATGACGGTGAGGATATAGGGCAGCGCCTGCATGAACTGCACCGGCACTTTGCCGATGATGGGCAGCGGCGAGCCTTGCAGGCGGATCGACAGCGCGTCGAGGAAGCCGAACAACAGGCAAGCGAACATGGCGTTGACCGGTTTCCATTTGGCGAAGATCAGCGCCGCCAGCGCGATGTAGCCCTTGCCGGCGGTCATGTCCTTCACGAAGCCGCCATTCTGCACCATCGACAGATAGGCGCCGGCGACGCCCGTCAGGATGCCGGTGCAGATCAGCGCGCGATAGCGCAGCCAGGCGACCGAGATGCCGGCGGTGTCGACGGCCGCCGGATTCTCGCCGACGGCGCGCAGCCTGAGGCCGAAGCGCGTGCGAAACAGCACCCACCAGGTAAACGGCACCATCGCGAAGGCGAGATAGACCAGTATCGAGTGGCCCGACAGAAGCTCCGAGTAGATCGGCCCGAAAAAAGGCACGTCACGGACCGCGTCGGCGCCGGGCCAGACAATCGCCTCGAACCGTTCGCCCGGTTGCAGCGCCGGCGTGCGCCCGCCTTGCTGGAACCAGGCCTGGCCGAGGATGATGGTCGATCCGGCGGCGATGAAATTGATCGCGACGCCGGAGACGATCTGGTTGCCGCGATGGGTGATCGAGGCAAAGCCGTGGATCATCGCAAACACGACCGAAATCAGGACGGCCATGCCCAATCCGAGAAAGGCCGAATGGAAGACCGACGCAGCCGCGGCACCGGCGAAGGCACCGACCAGCATCTTGCCTTCGAGACCGATGTCGAAGATGCCGGCGCGCTCCGAATAGAGGCCGGCGAGACAGGCGAGCAGCAGTGGCACCGAGAGGCGGATGGTCGAGTCCAGTGTCTGGACGATGGCGTTGAAAGTGTCCATCTCAGGCGCCTTTTCCCTTGACCGCTTCCATGCCGACCGATCGCGGACTGAACGAGGCGAACAGCGCCTGGATGTAAGGCCGGAACATGTGCTCGAGCGCCCCGGCGAACAGGATCACCAACCCCTGGATGATGACGATCATGTCGCGGCTGATCGCCGGCATCTCGAAGGCGAGTTCGGCGCCGCCCTGGTAGAGCATGCCGAACAGGATGGCCGCCAGCACGATGCCGACAGGGTGCAGGCGGCCCATCAGCGCCACGGCGATGCCGACGAAGCCGGCGCCGCTGACGAAGTCGATCGCGACATTGTGCTGGTCGCCCATCACCGGATTGAGCGCCATCATGCCGGCCAGAGCGCCCGAGATCATCATGGCGGTGACGATGATGCGGGTTTCAGAAATGCCGGCATAGCGCGCCGCCTTCGGGCTGTGACCATAGGTGCGCATCTCGTAGCCGAGCTTGGTGCGCCAGATCAGCAGCCAGACCAGGTAGGCCATGAGCAGCGCGAGCAGGAAGGAGATGTTGAGCGGCGCCGAACGGATCTTGGCGCCGAACAGCTCGATGATCCAGTTGAGCTTCGGCAATTCCGCGCCGGCGAGGAAGTTGCGCGTCTGCGGGGCTTGCGATGCCGCCGGCTTCAATGGACCTACCAGCAGGTAAACCATGATCGAGGCGGCGATGAAGTTGAACATGATGGTGGTGATGACGATGTGCGAGCCGCGCCTGGCCTGCAGGTAAGCGGGGATCAGCGCCCAGAAGGCGCCGACGATCGCCGATGCGACGATGGCCAGCGGAAATGTCAGCCACCACGGCAGCACGCTGTCGAAGGCAAGGCAGACGATGGCGATGCCGAGGCCGGCGATGTAGGCCTGACCTTCGGTGCCGATGTTAAACAGGCCGCAATGCGCCGCCACCGCCACGGAAAGCCCGGTGAATATGAATGTGGTGGCATAGAAGAGGGTGAAGGCGATGCCGGTTCCCTTGCCGAAGGCGCCTTGGACCAGGATGACGGCGGCGCGAAACGGGTTCTCGCCGACCAGCAGAACGACGAAGCCGGCGACGACAAAGGCAACGAACAGGTTGATCAGCGGGATCAGGCCGTAATCGGCCCAGGCCGGCAGTTTGGCGTAGGGCGTGCTCAAAGTGCTGCCTCCTGGTGCTCGACGCCGGCCATCAGCAGGCCGAGCTCGCCCTCGGTCGCTTCCGGGCCGCGTTCGCCGACGATGCGCCCGGCAAACATCACCAGAATGCGGTCGGAGAGCGAACGGATCTCGTCGAGCTCGACCGAGACCACCAGCACGGCCTTGCCCTGGTCGCGCATGGCGATCAGGCGCTTGTGGATGAATTCGATGGCGCCGACATCGACGCCGCGCGTCGGCTGACCGACGATCAGCACGCCGGGGTCTTGTTCCATTTCGCGTGCGAGCACGATCTTCTGCTGGTTGCCGCCGGAGAAATTGGCGGTCTTCAGGCGCGGATTGCCGGGGCGGATGTCGTATTTGGCGATCTTGTCCTTTGCATCGGCCATGATGGCCTCGATGTTGAGGAACGGCCCCTTCAAATAGCGGGGATCGTCATGATAGCCGAGGATGGAATTCTCGTTCTCCTCGAAGGCAAGCACCAGCCCGACATGGTGGCGATCCTCCGGCACGTGCGCGAGGCCGCGGTCGCGCAATTCGCCGGGGTCGGCCTTGCCGGTGAGGTCGATCGGCTTGCCGTCCAGCATCACGGAGCCGGAGACGGCATGCCTGATACCGGAAATCGCCTCGAGCAGTTCGGATTGCCCATTGCCGGCGACGCCGGCGATGCCGACGATCTCGCCGGCGCGCAGGTCGAAGGAGATGTCGTCGACCATGGTGACGCCGCGCGAATCCCTGACCGTCAGGTTCTTGACCGCGAGCTTGACGGCGCCGGCTTCCGCCTCGCCCTTCTCGACCCTCAGGAGCACACGCCGGCCGACCATCAGTTCGGCGAGTTCCTCGACGGTTGTCTTCCTGGTCTCGCGGGTCGCCACCATCGTGCCCTGGCGCATGACTGACACCGTGTCGGTGATGGCCATGATCTCGCGCAGCTTGTGGGTGATCAGCACCACTGTCTTTCCCTGCTCCTTCAACTGCTTGAGGATGCGGAAGAGATGGTCGGCCTCGGCGGGCGTGAGCACGCCCGTCGGCTCGTCGAGGATCAGGATCTCGGCGCCGCGATAGAGAGCCTTGAGGATTTCCACGCGCTGCTGGAGGCCGACAGGCAGTTCCTCGACGATCGCATCGGGATCGACCTCGAGCCCGTATTCGCGCTCCAGCCGCTCCAGTTCGGAGCGCGCCTTGGCGATGCTCCTTTTCAGCAGTGCATCGCTTTCGGCGCCAAGGATGATGTTCTCCAGCACCGAGAAATTATCGACCAGCATGAAATGCTGGTGCACCATGCCGATACCGAGCGCGATTGCGTCGTTGGGCGTGTTGATCGATGCCGGCTTGCCGCCGACGCGAATCTCGCCGCTGTCGGCCTGATAGAAGCCGTAGAGGATCGACATCAGCGTCGACTTGCCGGCACCGTTCTCGCCGACGATGCCGTGGATCGTGCCGCGCGCGATCTCCAGATTGATGTCCCGGTTGGCGCGCACCGCGCCAAAACTCTTGTTGATGCCGATCAGCTCGATTGCGGCTTGCGCCATGCAGCCTAGTCCCACTCTTATTTTTTATCGCTTGGTCAAAACGCCTAGCATGACGCTCCGCCCGTGCCAATTGGCCGGAGCAGCGTTCACTGTCGACAAATCCCGGTGCGCTTGTCAAATTCGAAGGTGGCTGGAGCCTTCACATTCGCTAATATGGAAAAATCGAAATTCGCATCACGATGCAACATCAGGGATCTGAATGAGCATGCCCGACGACCGGCTGACGACGCTGGAAATCCGCGCCGCCGAACAGGAAAAGACGATCGAGGAACTGTCAGGCCAGATCGCCGAACAGTGGAAGGTGATCGAGCGCATGCAGCGCAAGCTCGACGCGCTGGCCGACCGATTCTTGGCGCTGGAGGAGCAGGCCGGCCCCGACGTTCCCGTGACCAAGCCGCCGCACTGGTGAGGAAAAACGGGGAAGGGCGTCCGTCATGGCCGGTGAAAGGGATCGCATCGCGCGGGCCGGCGACTATGTGCTCGGGCTGATGAACGACGCGGAACGCGAACGGGCCGAGCGCGATCTTGAGATCGATCCTGCCTTCCGCGACGCGGTGGTGCAGCTCGCCGAACGCATGCATGTCTTCGATCGCGGCGAAAAACCAGGCGGCGACAATCATTGGGAACTGGTGACGCAGCGCCTCGCCGAATTGCCGCAGATGCGCGCCTCTGGCCTGGAGAATACGGCGTCACCAGCGATGATCCGCAGTCTGTCCTTGAAGCCGCACGGCATCGGCCTGCATGCGCTCGGCGGCCGTCGCGACCTGGTGGTGGCTGTCGGGCTGATCGCGGCTTTCGCGCTGGGCTATCTGGCGGGCAAGCTATAGGCGAGGCCGGCGCGACATCAGCATCATTGTTTCGCTGTCCTGCCCGACCATTTCAACCGTGTTCCAGCCAAGCGCCGCGTAGAAATCACGCGCCTCCCACGTGTAGAGGTAGAGCGTCTCCACGCCATTCGACGCCGCATGGGTTTCGATGGCTCTGACCAATGCGCTGCCGATCCCCTGGCCCCGATGCCCGGCCTCGACGACCAACCCGGCCAGCCATGGCGTCAGATTGTGGGCAGGCTCCAATTCGCGGCGGACCAGCAGGCACGAGCCAACCGGCGCGCCGGCGATCCGAGCCACGAATGCCGCCTCGAAGCCGTCACCGGCGACCAGTTCACGAAGCCCTGCCGCATCGTCCTCAAAGCTCCTCCCGGTCCCCTCGAAAAAGGTGGCGAGGCGCAGCCGGGCGACCGCTGCTACATCGCGCTCCTGCATTGGTTCTATTTTGGGCCGCATACTTCCCGAAACTTCCCCGGAGCAGGCGCGCATATCGCCGGTTCCGTAAAAGCAAAACCGCCGGGCTTGCGTCCGGCGGTTCGCAGGTTTGCCTATATGTCCGTGCCGATCAATAGGGGCAGGCGTTGTCGGTGGTGTAGTCGTGCACCTCGATCTTGCCGGCGATGATGTCGGCCTTGGCCTTTTCGACCGCGGCCTTCATCTCGTCGGTCACCAGCGCCTTGTTGTTGTCGTCCATGGCGTAGTCGACGCCGCCCTCCTTGAGGCCGAGATTTTGCAGGCCGCCCTTGAAGGTGCCGTTCTTGCCATCCATGAAGGCGGTGTAGACGGCGACGTCGACGCGCTTCAGCATCGAGGTCAGCACCTTGCCGGGCTGGAGGCCGTTCTGGTTGGAATCGACGCCGATGCCGAGCTTGCCCGCATCAGCCGCCGCCTGCAGCACACCGACGCCGGTGCCGCCGGCCGCGGCGTAAACCACGTCGGAGCCCTGGTCGATCTGCGTCTTGGCGATCTCGCCGCCCTTGGCCGGATCGTTCCACGCGGCCGGCGTGTCGCCGGTCATGTTCTGGATGACTTCGGTCGCGCCAGCCGACTTGGCACCGCCGACATAGCCGCATTCGAACTTGCGGATCAGCGGGATGTCCATGCCGCCGACGAAGGAGACCTTCTTCGACTTCGATGCCATCGCGGCCATGATGCCGACGAGGTAAGAGCCTTCGTTCTCCTTGAATACCAGCGAGCGGACATTGGGCAGGTCGACGGCATCGTCGATGATGGCGAAGTTGAGATCGGTATATTCGGCCGCGACCTTCTTCAGCGCGTCCTCCCAGGCGAAGCCGGCCATGACGATCGGGTTGTGGCCGTCCTCGGCGAAGCGGCGCAGCGCCTGCTCGCGCTGCGAAGCGTTGGACACCTCGAACTCGACATAGGGGACGCCGGTCTCGGTCTTGAACTTCTCGGCGCCGTTATAGGCCGCTTCGTTGAAGGATTTGTCGAACTTGCCGCCGAGATCATAGAGGACGGCCGGCTGGACATCCGCGGCGAAAGCCGGGAGAACCATTGCGGTTGCGGCCAGGAGGCCGAGAACGATACGTTTCATGTGATCCACACCCTGTCGGTTATTTTTTCCGTTACGCACCGCCTGCCTGCCCGGTTCACCGGCAGGCACGCGACGTCAGCATGGAGTGTATTCCCCTCCCGCTCCCGGGCAATCTGGCACGGGCCGAAACAAAATTCACGCGGAATTTTGACCTTTTGGAAAAGCATGGCGCGGGCAAACCTCGCCACGACTCGATCGTTGCGCGAATGGCTCCAGGCGGAGGTGCGCGGCCTTCCTTCCCGATGGATTCAAGAGGCGGATCAGGTTCCGGCGAATTGCCCGGTGCGCCGCTGCCGCCGGTAGCCGACCGCATAGAGCAGGAAGGCGAGAACCGCGAAGACGGCGAAGCCGGGCTGGTTGAGCACCCAGGCGACGATGCCGTCCCAAACAAGCGAACCGGCCTTGGCGCGGACAAAGGTCTCGAACGCCGCCCGCGTGTCCGGTGAGACGGCGAGCCAACTGGCGTTGAGCGGTGTCAGCACAAGTGCCGAGGCCGCGACCGTGCGCGTCGTGTCGAGCACCGCCATGATGACGGAGACCGACAGCGCGACCATGGCCGCCAGACGAAAGACGAAGCGAAACATCAGGAACCTTCCTCCGGGCCAGTCCTCCTCCCGAGGGCCTTCCGGTTTCAAGACGAGAGATAGAATGGGTGTGCCTGGTTCGCAATCGCGACACGCGAATTTGAGGCCAGGCCTATGCCACCGGCTGGCTTTTTCGCCGGTGGACGAGCCAGACGGCGACAATTCCGCCGCCGATTGCGCCGGCCACCAGCCCTGCCAGGCCGATGAAGGCGGCGAAGTAACCGCAGGCGCCTTCGAAGCAGCCCATGTCGCTGACATCGGCTATCACCGAGCCGGCGAAGAAGCCGGCGACGGCGCTGATGGCGGCGCCAAGAATGATGCCGAGCAAGGCGGCGACGATCGAAACGAAGACCGGCGGCGCTTCGGTTCGCGGCTTGGCGTAGACGGTTTCAGCACTCGAGCCGCGACGCAGCAGGTAGATGCAAAGCACGCCGACGGCGATCTCGGCGCCAGCGATGGCAAGGCCCCTGGCGGAGACGACGAAATCGGGCGCGGCGAGCACATAGGCCTGCCTCGCCAGCACCCAGATGATGGTGGCTACCTGCCACATGGTGAAATGGCGCGGGAAACGCGCCGAGCGGCCGAAGGCGAGGCCGAGCAGGTAAAGGCCCCACAGGATGGTGATGACGTTGGCGACGAGCCCGCCAGAGAGGAAATAGAAGACACTGTCCGGCAGGCTGGAATCGCCGACCAGCCACCAGGCCGATGCCAGGCCATAGACCGACCACGCCATGACGAAGATCAGCCAGCCCACCGGCACGTAGGACAGCCCGCTATCCCCGCGCCCGGCCGGTGCCTGTCCATTGCCCGGCGTTCCGCTGTTCGATGTCATGGACGATGCCCCCGCAAAGCCTCCGCACCACTCGACAGATGGCCGGGTGCGAAGTCAAGCGCGCCGGCCGTAGGGATTTGCCTGTGCACACCATTTGGCGGCAACGCTCTGAGGACGGGCGCCGCGGCGGCCTTGCGAAAGCCTGTGTGGCCGGCAAAGCGAATAGACCGCCATTATGGCTTGGCATTCCGCGCTGGATCGACTAGATGAGCCCCGCGCCTGTTGCTTCGACGGCTCGGGTGCGGGGAAGGGTGTTCGCTGGTTGGCGACGCCGATGGCGCGGAAGCTCCGCATCCCAAGGGAGATGCATCTCCCCAACCCGCGCGGCGAAGCCGGCCGGCGCGACATGCATGGACGGAGAGGTGGCCGAGTGGTTGAAGGCGCACGCCTGGAAAGTGTGTTTACGGGAAACCGTAACGCGGGTTCGAATCCCGCTCTCTCCGCCAGTCCTGCTTCGCTCTTCGAGCTTCGCAGGATTGCCGCGATCGTTTGAACGATACAGGATGCCCTCCGAAGCTTCAGCGCAGGAGGGCAGGTTCGAACTTTCTCCTGTTTTGCCCACAATATCCGTCGTCCGGAATCGAAATCGAGAGATGGCATGCCAGACAATGTAATCGTGCGCGACAGCAATGGCGCTCAATTGAACGACGGCGATTCCGTCACGCTGATCAAAGACCTTAAAGTCAAAGGTACTTTGGAGACGATCAAGCGGGGCACGTTGGTGAAGAACATTCGCCTCAACGGCAATGCCGGCGAGATCGAATGCAACACCAAGCAAGTGAAGGGCCTGGTGCTCAAAACCGAGTTCGTGAAGAAGGCGTGACGTTGATGGCGGCAAGCAGTCTTCATGGCGCTGCTGCACATGGCGGGTGTGTACGGCGCCATGTTGGCGGCCCGTGCATTCGACGATCCGGACCGATTCGCGATGATCACGGAAGCGTTTCTTGCCCGCGTCAGGGCTTGACCAGGCAGCAGCGAACGAAAACGATCAAGACCGCGCGCTTCACTTCAATGCCGCACTGCCCACCATCGGTTTCACAAAGCCGCTGAAACCAGTGCGCTGGTCTTTACGCCGACCCTGCTCGCGGGCAACAACAAACACCCCCAGGACGAACATCGTCCGGAGGGCAAACACCAGCAATCGCACGCGGCGCTAATAAAAAACCGCGCCGCCTCTCAGCGGCGGATGATCACGGCGCGATAGCCGACTTATGGAACGCAGGTGGATGGCGCGCAGAGAGCCGTGACGGCGGATAATTTCTCGCGCTTCACCAAAATCGGCTTTTCGTAAGTCTTTCTCATCTGAAATCCCCCTTTTGGCTCAGATTCCAGCAGAGTCATCGCTTGCGCGCTCTTTGTCAAGCAGCGGCTAAATTGCAGGCGCTGGAGCGTCGGGGCGCATTCATCACTTCAAATCCATTCCGCCGAAATCCTTATAAGATTCCTATTTCTTTGCCGCTCGCGCCGTCTCGAACCTTTATGGTGATCGGGTCCATATAACGCCCCCGACGAACATTTCGGCGCCTTTGCGATGAAAACGCGATGGACCGTTTCGAGGTATCGTGGACCTTTCGGTCAAGGTGCCAAGTACAAACCGACGTAGGGAACAACACCAATGGACGTCATTGTTCTGGGAATAGGTATTGTGTTTTTCGCCTTGTCCTTCGCCTACGTCAAAACCTGCGACAGAATTTGATCTGAAGGATCGGACCATGCTTTTCGATTACATTCTCGGTGGCGGCGTAACGTTGTTCCTGCTCGCCTACCTGACCTACGCGCTCATTCGTCCAGAACGCTTCTGAAGGCACGGAAAGCCACGGCCATGACATTGAACGGTTGGATACAGATCCTGGTCTTTTGCGGGATCGTCGTTTTGCTGGTGAAGCCGCTTGGCGGCTACATGTACCGCGTCTTCAACGGCGATCGCACATTGCTTTCGCCTGTTCTCGGCCCGCTCGAGCGCGGGCTCTATCGCATTTGCGGAACCAGCGAGCGCGAGGAGCAGCACTGGACAGCCTATGCGGCGGCCTTGCTGCTGTTCAACCTTGCCGGGTTCCTCATGCTCTATGTGCTGCAGCGCCTGCAAGGCAGCCTGCCCTATAATCCGGCCGGCATGGGCGCTGTCGAACCGGGGCTCGCCTTCAACACCGCCGCCAGCTTCATGACCAACACCAACTGGCAGAACTACGGCGGCGAAAGCACGATGTCCTACCTCGTGCAGATGGCCGGGCTGACCGTGCAGAACTTCCTGTCGGCGGCCACTGGGGTCGCCATCGCCATGGCGCTGATCCGCGGTTTTGCCCGCGCCTCCGGCAAGTCGATCGGCAATTTCTGGGTCGATATGACACGCTGCGTGCTCTACGTGCTTTTGCCGCTCTGCATCGTGCTCACCCTCGTCTATGTCTGGCTCGGCATGCCGCAGACGCTCGGCGCCTATGTCGATGCCACGACGCTCGAAGGCGCGCGGCAGACCATCGCCGTCGGGCCTGTCGCCTCGCAGGTCGCCGTCAAGATGCTCGGCACCAATGGCGGCGGGTTCTTCAATGCCAATGCCGCGCATCCGTTCGAGAACCCCGACGCCATCTCCAACCTGATCCAGATGGTGACGATCTTCGCCCTGGGCGCGGCGCTGACCAACGTCTTCGGCCGCATGGTCGGCAACCAGCGGCAGGGCTGGGCGATCCTTGCCTCGATGGGCGTGCTGTTCGTCGCCGGCGTCGCCGTCTGCTACTGGGCGGAAGCCGCGGGCAATCCGCTGGTCCATGCGCTGGGCATCGGCGGCGGCAACATGGAAGGCAAGGAGACCCGCTTCGGCATAGCGCTCTCGGCGCTGTTCGCGGTGATCACCACTGCGGCCTCCTGCGGCGCGGTCAACGCCATGCATGACAGCTTCACCGCGCTCGGCGGCATGATCCCGCTCATCAACATGCAACTCGGCGAGGTCATCGTCGGCGGCGTCGGCGCCGGGTTCTACGGCATCCTGATGTTCATCCTGATCGCCGTCTTCGTCGCCGGCCTCATGGTCGGCCGCACGCCCGAATATCTGGGCAAGAAGATCGAGGCCAAGGAGGTCAAGATGGCGATGCTGGCGATCCTGTGCCTGCCGCTGGCGATGCTGATCTTCACGGCCATCGCGGTGGTCCTGCCAAGTGCCGTGGCGTCGATCGCCAATGGCGGGCCGCATGGCTTCTCCGAGATCCTCTACGCCTACACTTCCGCCGCGGCGAACAACGGCTCGGCCTTCGGCGGCCTCAGCGGCAACACGCCCTGGTACAACATCACGCTGGGCCTCGGCATGCTCATGGGCCGCTTCCTGGTCATCGTCCCGGCACTTGCCATCGCCGGTTCGCTGGCGGCGAAGAAGACCGTGCCCGCCTCGGCCGGTACCTTCCCGACCGACGGTCCGCTGTTCGTCGGCCTGCTGGTCGGCGTCATCGTCATCGTCGGCGGCCTGACCTTCTTCCCGGCGCTGGCGGTCGGGCCGATTGTCGAGCATCTGGCCGCGATCCACGGGCAGACCTTCTGAACGGCCATGTCCTGGTTCGGCAGCATGCGTCGCAAGATCCGGCCCAAGGCAGGGAATGAGGGCGAGGCAACGCCTCCTCCCTTCCCAGGCCCGTCGACATTCCTGGCCATCGCGGCGGTCATGATCGTGATCTGGCTGCTCGCCTATGGCCCGCCGCATTTCCTTTCGGCATCCGATCGATCGGCGCCGTCCAACAACACCGAAGCCGGAGCTTCAAAATGAGCCAGTCGAAATCAGCGGTCATCATGGATCGCCGCATCCTGTGGCCCGCCATCGGCGGCGCCTTCCGCAAACTCGATCCGCGCACGCTGGCCCGGAACCCGGTGATGTTCGTCGTCGCCGTCGTCTCGGCGCTGACATCAGTGCTGTTCGTCAGGGATCTCGTCACCGGCGGCGGCGATCTGCGCTTCACCTTGCAGATCATCATCTGGCTGTGGTTCACCGTGCTGTTCGCCAATTTCGCCGAAGCCGTCGCCGAGGGGCGTGGCAAGGCGCAGGCGGACTCCTTGCGCAAGGCGCGCACCGAAACCCAGGCCAAGCTCCTGACCGGCGAGGGTCGCGACAAGTTCAAACTGGTGCCCGGCACAAGCCTGAAGGTCGGCGATGTCGTGCTGGTCGAGGCCGGCGACATCATCCCGTCCGACGGCGAGGTGATCGAGGGCGTCGCTTCGGTCAACGAGGCGGCGATCACGGGCGAATCCGCACCCGTCATCCGCGAATCGGGCGGCGACCGCTCGGCGGTCACCGGCGGTACGCAGGTGCTGTCCGACTGGATCCGCGTGCGCATCACCGCCGCTGCCGGCCACACGTTCCTCGACCGCATGATCTCGCTGGTCGAAGGTGCCGAGCGGCAGAAGACGCCGAACGAGATCGCGCTCAACATCCTGCTGGTCGGCATGACGTTGATTTTCGTGCTGGCCACCGCGACGATCCCGAGCTTTGCTTCCTATTCCGGCGGCTACATCCCGGTGACGGTGCTCGTCGCCCTGTTCGTGACCCTGATCCCGACCACGATCGGTGCGCTGCTGTCGGCCATCGGCATCGCCGGCATGGACCGCTTGGTGCGCTTCAACGTGCTGGCCATGTCGGGCCGCGCGGTCGAGGCCGCCGGCGACGTCGACACGCTGCTGCTCGACAAGACCGGCACGATCACGCTCGGCAATCGCCAGGCGACCGAGTTCCGCCCGGTCAAGGGCGTCAGCGAGCAGGAACTGGCCGATGCGGCCCAGCTTGCCTCGCTCGCCGACGAGACCCCGGAAGGCCGCTCCATCGTGGTGCTGGCCAAGGAGAAGTATGCCATCCGCGCCCGCGACATGGCGACGTTGCACGCGACCTTCGTGCCTTTCACCGCGCAGACCCGCATGAGCGGCGTCGACATGGACGGCTCCTCGGTACGCAAGGGCGCGGTCGATTCGATCCTTTCCCATGTCAACCAGTCGACCGTCGCCGCCCATGGCGCGCGGCCCGGCAGCGACACCGTGCGCGATTTGCAGGCGATCGCCGACGAGGTCGCCAAGTCGGGCGGCACGCCGCTGGCGGTCGAGAGGGACGGACGCCTGCTCGGCATCGTCCACCTCAAGGACATCGTCAAGGGCGGCATCAGGGAGCGCTTCGCCGAACTGCGCGGCATGGGGATCCGTACCGTGATGATCACCGGCGACAATCCTATGACGGCGGCGGCCATTGCCGCCGAAGCCGGCGTCGACGATTTCCTCGCCCAGGCGACGCCCGAGGACAAGCTGAAGCTGATCCGCGACGAGCAGGCCAAGGGCAAGCTGGTCGCCATGTGCGGCGACGGCACCAATGATGCCCCCGCCCTCGCGCAGGCCGATGTCGGCGTCGCCATGAACACCGGCACGGTCGCCGCCCGCGAGGCCGGCAACATGGTCGACCTCGACAGCGATCCGACCAAGCTGATCGAGATCGTCGAGATCGGCAAGGCGCTGCTGATGACGCGCGGTTCGCTGACCACCTTCTCCATCGCCAACGACGTGGCCAAGTATTTCGCCATCATCCCGGCCATGTTCGCCGTCTTCTATGTGGCGCCCGGCCAGACCACCGGTCCGCTGCAGGCGCTCAACATAATGCATCTGGCGACGCCGCAGAGCGCCATCCTGTCGGCCATCATCTTCAACGCGCTGATCATCATCGCGCTGATCCCGCTATCGCTGCGCGGCGTCAAATACCGGGCGATCGGCGCCGGCGCGCTGCTCAGCCGCAACCTTCTCGTCTACGGCCTCGGCGGCATCGTCGTGCCGTTCGTCGGCATCAAGATAATCGACATGGCCGTCACGGCCCTCGGCCTCGCATAAGGATCGTTCCGATGCTCAAGCAAATCAGACCCGCGATCGTCATGATCGTCTTCTTCACCGTGTTGACCGGCCTCGTCTATCCCCTGGGCATGACCGGCATCGCCCAGGCCCTGTTCCCCCGGCAAGCCAATGGCAGCCTCGTCGAGAAGGACGGCAAGGTGATCGGCTCCGAACTGATCGGCCAGGTCTTCGCCAGCGACAAATATTTCCATGGCAGGCCCTCGGCCGCCGGAAACGGCTATGACGCCGGTGCCTCCGGCGGTTCCAATCTCGGTCCGACCAACCCGAAACTCATCGATCGCATCAAGGGCGACGCCGAAAGGCTGAAGGCGGAGAATCCGAACCAGCCCGTCCCGATGGATCTTGTGACGACGTCCGGCAGCGGCCTCGATCCCGATATCAGCCCAGAAGCGGCCTATTTTCAGGTCGCCCGGGTGGCCAGGGCGAGGGGCATCGACGAAGCCCGGATCAAGGCGCTTGTCGACGGCCAGGTCGAGGACAGGGAGTTGGGCTTCATGGGAGAACCGGTGGTCAATGTGCTCGCCCTCAACCTTGCCCTGGACGCCGCCAAATAGCGAATGGCGGGAACCGGGGATCGACAGTATCCCCGGCGCCATTCATGATCGAACCCGATGCCGGACGACAGAAACACCGAAAACAGACCTTCCCCCGACGCGCTGCTCGAGCATGCCGGGCGGGAAGGGCGCGGCCGTCTGCGGATATTCCTCGGTGCCGCGCCCGGCGTCGGCAAGACATACGAGATGCTGATGTCGGGCCGTGCCCGCCTGGCCGACGGCATCGACGTCGTGATCGGCGTCGTCGAGACACACGGCCGCAAGGAGACGCTGGCGCTGGTCGAGGGCTATGAGGTCATTCCCCGCCGCCAGGTCGAATACAGGGGCCGCGTGCTCGAGGAGATGGATATCGACGCCATCCTCGCGCGGCGTCCTGCGCTGGTCCTCGTCGACGAACTCGCCCACACCAATGCGCCCGGTAGCCGCCACCCCAAGCGCTACCTCGACGTCCAGGAGGTTATGGCGCAAGGGATCGACGTCTACACGACGCTCAACATCCAGCACGTCGAGAGCCTCAACGACGTCGTCGCCCAGATCACGCGCGTCAGGGTCCGCGAGACCGTTCCCGATTCCCTCATCGACCAGGCCGACGATGTCGAAATCATCGACCTGACGCCCGACGACCTGATCAAGCGGCTCGAGGAAGGCAAGGTCTATTTCCCCAACACCGCCCAGCGCGCCATGGAGAATTATTTCTCGCCCGGCAATCTAACGGCGCTGAGGGAGCTGGCGCTGCGCCGTACCGCGCAGCGTGTCGACGAGCAGTTGCTCAACCACATGCGATCTCATGCCATCCAGGGCCCTTGGGCGGCCGGGGAAAGGGTGCTCGTCTGCCTCGATGCGCGTCCGGGCGGGGCGGCCCGCGTGCGCTATGCGCGCCGGCTGGCCGACAGGCTGCGGGCGCCGTGGACGGCGCTTCACGTCGATACGCCGCGCGCGGCCGCGATGTCCGAGGCGGACAAGGACCGGCTGGCGACAAATCTGCGCCTCGCCGAACAGCTCGGCGCCGAGGTGACGACCATTCCGGGCCAAAGCGTGGCGCAGGACATCGTACGCCACGCGACCGCGAACAACTTTACCCACATCGTGGTCGGCAGACCGACGCGGTCGCGCTGGCGGGAATTGATCGAGGGCTCGCTCACCTATGATCTGATCCGCAATGCCGGCGACATCAGCGTCCATGTCATTTCGGGAAGCGCGCGCCATGCCGAGGCGTCCTCGAGGAGGGTCATCGCGGCGGCAGAACAGGGTCAGTTTCAGATCTGGCCCTATCTGTTCGCCACGGCCTATGTAGCGGGCTCATTGGCGGTCGGCACGGTTCTCGACCAGTTTCTCGACGTCCGCAATCTCGCGATCGTTCTCTTGCTGGCGGTGCTGACATCGGCGGTGACCTTCGGACTCTGGCCAGCGCTGTATGCGTGTTTCCTGAGTGCACTTGTCTTCAATTATTTCTTCCTCGAACCGCGCTACACGCTGACGATCAGGGACCCCGAGAGCATCGTCGCATTCGCGGTCTTCCTGGTCGTCGCCATCATCGCCAGCAATCTGACGGCGCGCGTGCAGCGCCAGGCCGCGGCCGCGCGCTCTCGGGCAAAGGCCACGGAAGACATCTATCTGTTTTCCAAGAAGCTAGCCGGCGCCGGCACGCTCGACGATATTCTGTGGGCCACCGCCTTCCAGATCGCCTCGATGCTGAAGCTGCGCGTGGTGCTGCTCCTGCCCGAAGACGGCACGATCACCGTCAAGGCCGGTTATCCGCCCGACGACACGCTGGCCGAGGCCGACATCGCCGCCGCCCGCTGGGCCTGGGAGCACGACCGCGCCGCCGGCCGTGGCGCCGATACGCTGCCCGGAGCAAAACGGCTCTATCTTCCCCTGCGGACCGGGCGCACGGCGGTCGGCGTGATCGGCCTCGACAATGACAAGCAAGGTCCGCTGCTGACACCCGAGCAGCAGCGTCTTCTCGATGCGCTGGCCGACCAGGCCGCGGTGGCGATCGAACGCATCCAGCTCGTCGCCGATGTCGACCGCGCCAAGCTCGCCGCCGAAGCCGACCGGCTGCGCTCGGCGTTGCTGACCTCCATCTCCCATGATCTGAAGACCCCGCTCTCGGCCATCATGGGGGCAGCCGGCACGCTCAGGGAATTCGCACCGGCGCTCCCCGAACAGGACAGGGCGGAGCTTTTGTCGACGGTGGTCGACGAATCGGAACGGCTGAACCGCTTCATCGCCAATCTGCTCGACATGACCAAGATCGAATCCGGCGCAATGGAGCCGAACCACGCCTTCCACTATGTCGGCGATATCGTCGGCACCGCGCTCGCCCGTGCCCGCAAGATTACCAGCGAGCACAAGACCGACATCGATATTGCGCCCGACCTGCCGATGGTGAGGCTTGATCCCGTATTGTTCGAGCAGGTGCTGTTCAACCTTCTGGACAATGCGTCGAAATATTCGCCGCCGGGCTCGACGATCCGCATACAGGGGTGGACCGACAACGGGTCCGTCTTCCTGCAAGTCATGGATGAGGGGCCGGGCATCCCGGCGCAGGACCTGGAACGCGTGTTCGACACCTTTTACCGGGTCCGCAAGGGCGATCAGGTGCGCGCCGGCACAGGGCTCGGCCTGTCGATCTGCCGCGGCTTCATCGAGGCGATGGGCGGCACGATCTCGGCCGCCAACCGGACTGACCGCTCCGGTGCCACATTCACCATCCGGATGCCGGTGCCAGGAGAACTACCTGAAGTCGGCAATCGCGAGCCCAGTGTGGATCGGCTTTGATGACCAACTCGAACGTCAAGATATTGGTCGTCGACGACGAGCCGCCGATCCGTAAGCTGCTGCGGGTCGGCCTCGGCAGCCAGGGCTACGCGGTCAGCGAGGCGCCGAACGCCAAAGCGGCGATCGAGCTGATGGAAGCGGAAGGGCCGGATCTCGTGCTGCTCGATCTCGGCCTGCCCGGCATGAGCGGCCATGAATTGCTGCGCAAATGGCGCGACGACGGCCTCGACGTCCCGGTGGTGATCCTTTCCAGCCGCACCGACGAGGCCGGTATCGTCAACGCGCTCGAACTCGGCGCCGACGATTACGTCACCAAGCCGTTCGGCATGAACGAGCTGGTGGCGCGCATCCGCATGGCGCTGCGGCACAAGTTCCAGCAACAGGGCGAGAAGCCTGTTTTCCAGACCGGCGAGCTTTCGGTCGACCTGGTCAAGCGCATCGTCAAGGTCGAGGGCAGGGAGATAAAGCTCTCGCCGAAGGAATACGACATTCTGCGCATCCTGGTGCAGCACGCCGGCAAGGTGCTGACCCACCATTTTATGCTGAAGCAGATCTGGGACGATACGACGGACGTGCAGTATCTCAGGGTCTATGTCCGGCAGCTTAGGCAGAAGATCGAGAACACCCCCGACCAGCCGCGCTACATCACCACCGAGACAGGTGTCGGCTATCGCCTGCGCGTCGAGTGAAACGCTGACTCGCCCGAACCTTCCTGGAATTGCTCTAGCCGATCGCTTGCAATGGCCGGTTTACGGCTGCCGAGGCACGCAGGGCGGCCAGGCAGCCGAGAAGCCCGAGCGGGACGAAGGCGAGGAACAGCCAGCTCGCGACATTGGCGGCGGCGTCGTGGTCCAAGCCTTGCGAAAAGCCGCTGGCATTGGCGACGATGCCGGCGAGTGCGGCACCCACCGCATAGCCGATGCGCTGCATGGTGGGCACCGCCGCCGAGGCGATGGTCTGCTCGCCTTCAGGCGCGGAGGCGACGATGACGCGCGTCAGGAACGGCCAGGCGATGCCGAAGCCGCCTCCCTGCAACAGGGCGCATACCAGGATCAGCGGAATGGAACCCAGTGGTATCGTATAAGCGAAGCCGGCGATACCGGCAGCGATCATCAGCGCGCCACAGACAATGATCAGCCGCTCGCGTTGCGGCGGGGCGTTGGCGACAAGAATCGACAGGATCGACCAGGCGATCGATTCGGCGGCGATGATGTAGCCGGTGGTCATGAGCGGAATGTCGTGGAGGCTGGTCAGCAGCAGCGGTCCGTAGAGACCGAAGGAACAGGTCGCCACCGAAAAGGCGGCGACCATGGTCATCCCGGCGCCGACCGGCGTGTGCCACGAGAACAGCCGCGCCGGGAAAAGCCGGGAGCGCGGTTTCAGCGCGTCGATGTGGAAGAACAGCACCAGGCCGACCAGACCGAACACCATCAGCAGCGAGGAACGCAGCAAGGCGATGTCGACGCCGGCCGAGGCGATCAGCACCACAGCGACGGCAAGGCAGCCAAGCGCGATGAACGGGAAGGGCGGAGCCTTGCCGGCGTTCGTGCTGGGCCTCGTCGCCTCCGGCGTGTCGAGCACGATGAAGCTTGCCAGCGCCATGACGGTGCCCCCGAAAGTGAAGATGCCGAAGGCCCAGCGCCACGACAGGAGCTCGGTCATGATCGCGCCCAGCATCGGGCCGCTGAACGCGGCGACGCCCCAGATCGCCGACATGATGCCGAAAAGCTGCGGCCAGATGGCGCGCGCAAACAGCCGTTCGACCGAGACGAAGGCCAGCGACACCAGCGCGCCGCCGCCAAGCCCCTCGATCAGGCGGCCGGCGAGGAACAATTGCATGGAAGGCGAAGTGGCGCAGATCAGCGCGCCGGCCGCGTAAAGCAGGGCGGCGACCATCATGTTGGTGCGCAGCGCGACGTAGCTAACCAGCCGTCCGGCGGCGGCGCCAGCGACGATGGCGCCGAGCTCGTAGATCGCCAGCGACCAGCCGACGAGCTGGACGCCGGCCAGTTCGCCGACCATGGCGGGCATCACCGTCGCAACCATCGTTTCGTTGGTGGCGTGCAGCAGGATGCCAAGGCTGACAAAGCAGAAGCGGGCCAGATCGCCGCTTGCCCACAATGCGCGCCAGTCGACCCTGTTTGTCCTGATGCCGGTCATTTCGATCCCTCGAATTTTCATATCCTGATGCAAGCGCATGGCGCCAGGAGCCAGTTCGGGCTTCCGGCAGGACCATGCGCGATCAAGAGCGCCAGAGCGCCTTTTGCGCCCGACCGGGCTTGCTGCTCGGCCGGGACGGGTTTGTAGAACCTCAACCAGGCTTGAGCTCAAGCGATTTTTACTGTTCGAGTTGGCCTCAGGCCTTCGTCATCCTAGGGCGGAGCAAGGAGCGCAGCGACGCGGCGCCGACTCTAGGATCCATGCCGCGACTTCAGAGCGCTGCTACGGTGCGGAATCCGTTTCGCTGCACTCCTCGACAATGGGCATCTGTCCGGCTTCCGCGCCGCAGGGAGAGGGGTCGTGGAGCCCAAGGCTCCATGGATCTACTTGAGCGAGTGGATCAGTTCGAGCGAGGTCACGGCGACCGCGAGGTTGACGCCGGTCTGCGCCTGGACGCTGAGCGGCTCCAGCATGAAGGCGCTGTCAAAGCCGCCGACCAGCAGGTTGGCGCCGCCGCCGGTCACGATGCTCGCCTCGGCATTGACGCCGTAATAGCTGCCGGCGAGATCGCCCGCATCGCGATCGCGGGTTGCCGCCAGCACGGCCCAGACCAACTGGCCCTGATGGGTCTTGCCGACATCGACGCCAAGCTTGGAGATGACGCCGGTGTAAACCTCGGACGGTCCATGATGAGAGGGGCGGAAGACGCAGGACACGCCCTTGTTGGAGGTCACGATATAGGCGGTGCCGCCATCGATGGTGCAGTCGAGGGTGCCCAGCTGCAGCTTGCCGGCGCTGGCCGGAGCGGCGACGAATGCCGTCGTGATGAGGGCAGCGGCGCAGGCGAGTTTCTTGATCATGGGAGGGTCCTTTCGCGAATTGCTTCAAAGTAACGGCTTGGGTGGCCAGACCGTTCCGCTGAAAACTTGGCGCGAACAAGGCAAGTGCCGAGAGCCTGCCGCCGGGGTTAACGCGCGGTTGCCGCGGGGATGCCGGTCTGCAACAGCGCGGGTCGCCTTGGACACGCAGAGGACGCCGCGGCGCTTGGAGCGCGTCCGCGGTTCCATGAAACGCCGACGCGCCCTATCTCTTGTTCGACGCAAATTCCGGACGGAAAACCGTCCCGTGGCTTTCCCGGGATTCCCTGGCCGAACGAATGCCGATGTCAGCTGACGCGGGCGAGGCCGTCCTTGGCCGGCTGGTAGGTGGGATTCAGGCGCACGGCTTCGTGATAGGCTTTCGCCGCCTTGGCCTTGTCGCCGCGGCGCTCGTAGATCAGCGCCTGGTTGGCCCAGGCCTCGGCATTCCTGCCGTCGAGCTTGATGGCCATGTTGAAGTCGGAGAAGGCGTTGTCCTCGTCACCCGTCGCCAGGTAGGAGAGGCCGCGGCCGTTGTAGGGCTCGGCGGCATCGGGCGCCAGCGAGATGGCGGTCGAGAAATCCTCGATGGCGAACTTGTGCTGGCCCTGGCTCTGATAGATCAGGCCGCGATTGTGGTAGGCGCGGGCGTCGGTGGTGTCGAGTTGGATCGCCTTCTGGAAATCGTTGAAGGCATCCTGGGTGCGGCCCGCCTTGCGGTAGAGATTGCCGCGGCCGATATAGGCGGCATCGTAATTGCCGTTGATCTGGATCGAACGATTATAGTCCGCGAGAGCGGCTTCCTGGTTGCCGAGGAAGCGTTGGATGAGGGCGCGGTTCGAGTAGGCCTGGTAGAAATTCGGGTTGAGCTGGATGGCCTGGTTGAAATCCTTGAGCGCCGCCTGGTACTGGCCGCCGCGGCCGTAGGCCGAGCCGCGCACATTGTAGGCTTCGGGATCCTGGGGGCTGCGCTGGATGACCGCCGACAGCGAGGCGATGTTCTCGCTCGACCCTTGCGCCTTGTCGATGTTGTTGAACTCGCCGGTTGGGCCTGATGTCTGGCAGCCGGCAAGCAGCAGTCCGGAAAGCAGGGCGGCTGTAAGGGCAAAACCACGCAATGCGGCTCCGCGCTCCACGCTGATTGCGTTCATGTCTGCCCTGTCCTCACTTGCGCCGCGTCATTCAGGCCCGGATCCCCCCTCCGGGCCGGGTCAAAGTCAAAACAAAAAGGTGGCGGCGATTCCGCATCGCGCCACCCTAGCTATCCTTCGAAAAGGACGAAATATTGGCGTAAATCAGCGCGGCGGACGCGCTGCACCGGCGGCACCGCCGGCAGCCACCGGACGCGGCGTCATCGGCAGCAGGCCTTCGCGCTGGGCGCGCTTGCGGGCCAGCTTGCGGGCGCGGCGCACGGCTTCCGCCTTTTCGCGGGCGCGCTTCTCGGAAGGCTTCTCGTAGTGGCCGCGCATCTTCATTTCGCGGAAAATGCCTTCGCGCTGCATCTTCTTCTTGAGCGCGCGAAGCGCCTGATCAACGTTGTTGTCGCGGACGAGTACCTGCACGGGCAATCCTGTCTTTCGGGTTTGATATCAACAGGCAAGCGGACCATAGACGCTTGCCTCCGCGGCGCTCTACACCACGAATTGGGGCGGCTGATAGCAGAATCAGGCCGCGCTGTCCACAGTGGAAATGAAGAATGGCCGAATGGAGAACGGCATCGAGCCGAAATAAAAAACCCGCCTTGGCGGCGGGCCCCGGCGCGACTTAGCACCATACCGAAAATACTAGCATAGCTGCCCTCACTTGTCCAGCGAAATCCGGGGCGAAATGATCCGGGCTGGTGGCCTGGAGGCTGGCTTTGCGTTGCTTCCTTGGCCAAATCCCTATGCGGGTGCCAGATGCAGCCGCTCGAAATCCTCGAAGAACTCGCCATAGTCGCAGGTGATCTCCTCGCCCACGGCGATGTCGCGGGTCGCGATCGCGCCACCATATTGCGAAAAATCGGTATTCGGCGTCGCGGCGTGGTTCATGAAGCGGCCATTGTCGACCTCATAGACCATGAAGCCGGGACGGTCCGGGCTTGGATAGGCATAGCGGTCGAGCAATTCCCTGAGATGCGGGGGCGCCGCCTGGTATTCGTCCATCGGGATCAGCCGGTCGAAATCGGGGTCGAGCCGCCAGATCGAGGCGCCCTTCCCGATCGGCTCGGCGGCGAACACGCCGACGCCCTCGATAGCGCTCGCAGCGACATAGGTTCGGATCAGCATCATGTTCCAGGACCTGCGTTTGACAGGGAACGCAATCGCCAAATCCCGCGCAAAAAGCAAGAGCGGCTGTCCCTCCCTGCGGCGGCGAACATGTCTACCGGCCGCCAAACCCCTTCACGTCCGGTTGATCGAGACGCCGCCGTCGGCAAACAGCGCGGTCCCGGTGGTGAAGCTCGAGGCGTCGGAGGCGAGGTAGAGCGCCGAGCGGGCGATCTCCTCGGGTTCGGCAACACGCTTCAGCGCATGCAGTCCTTCCACGAAGCCGCGGGACTCGGGGGTCTTGAAGGTTGCCGCCGGGGTGTCGGTACCACCGGGTAGCAGTGCGTTGACCCGTATGCCTCGCGGGCCGTATTCGGCGGCGAGTACCTGCGTCAATCCAATCAGGCCGGCTTTGCTTGCGGCATAGCTGGTCATCCCGGGCATGCCGACCGTGTGGCCGACGAAGGTGGAGGTGAAGATCAACGAGCCACCGCCGCGCTCGATCATCGCCGGCACCTGATATTTCGCGCCGAGAAACGCGCTGGTCAGGTTGGTGTCCAGCGTTTCGCGCCATCCCTCCAGAAGCAGATCCGATACCGGCCCCATCTGGCCGACCGCGCCGGCATTGTTGAAGGCGATGTCGAGACCGCCGAATTTTTCCATGGCAAGATCGACAAGGGCCTTGGCGTAGGATTCGTCCCGGACATCGCCAGCAAGCGCGACCGCCGTGCCGTCGGCGTCGGCGATCTCGGCGACAAGCGCATCGAGCTCTGCCTGGCGGCGCGCGGCGACGATGAGCTTGGCGCCTTCCTCGGCGAAGAGCTTTGCGGTGGCGCGGCCGATGCCGGAACTGGCACCGGTGACGATGGCGATCTTGTTGGCGAGTGCGAGCATCATTTTGCGTCCTTTGCTTCGCGCCAGCTCTGCCGGCGATCGGATGCTTGGTCGCAAATGGAGCGGGGCGGAACCACCCGAAACCTGCGGAGGCTGCGCCGCCGGCGCAATCGCCTCCGGGTCAATCTCCAACCTTCTGACGAAGGCCGTGAACAGCCGGCGCCCGGAAGAGGTGGCAAATTCGAAAGGCTGAAGCGATGGCCGTATCGTCCCGAACTATTGCCGCAGTAGCCATCCCAGGCGGTCGAGCGAGAAGGCGTAGCTGACGGCGACGAGCATGGCGGCGAGGATGCCAATGGTCGTATGGCCGGTCAGATAAAATCCAGCCGCGCCGCCGAACAGAATGGCGAGTTCCAGCACCAGCCGCACCGCACCCGAAACCGGCACCGGTGCGCGGCCCGATCGGCTTGGATCGTCGAGCACCGCGAAGGTACCCCACAAGACAGCGGCGATGAATGGCAAGGCCAGAGCCGGAATCCAGCGCCACAACCCGTCCAAGAGGCTCCAGCCCCAGATGCCGAGGCCGAGCAAGGCGGCAAGCTCCAGCAGGAAGCGTAATGTCAGGTTCCACCAGGCGTTGCCCACAATCGTCCTCCGGTTTCGCGCAAAGGCAATGTGACCGGAAGCGGCCATAGGCGCCAGACGGGACGCCTCTTTTTCAACACGGCGCAAAACGGCAAGCGCCGTCGCAAACAGCGCAAGGGTGGAAGCGCGGTTTCGCTAGTGATACACCTCGCGCGCCGGGGCCAGAACCAATGCCCGGCCGCTATTCGCGAGACCTTTTGGCGAGAGGCTGGGACGTTGAAGAAATATTCGGTATTCGCCATCGCCCGCGAGGCCATGCGCGGCCACAAGGGCTGGGAAGAGCAATGGTCCTCGCCTGAGCCGAAGAAGGAATACGACGTCATCATCGTCGGCGCCGGCGGCCACGGCCTGGCCACGGCCTATTATCTCGCCACGGTGCACGGCATCACCAATGTCGCGGTGCTGGAAAAGGGTTGGCTCGGCGGCGGCAATACCGGCCGCAACACCACCATTATCCGCTCCAACTATCTCTATGATGAAAGCGCCGGCATTTACGACCATGCGCTGAAGCTGTGGGATGGGCTCTCCCAGGAGCTCAACTACAACGTCATGTACTCGGCGCGCGGCGTCATGATGCTCGCCCACAATGTGCACGACATCCAGGTGCTGAAGCGCCATGTCCACGCCAACCGGCTGAACGGCATCGACAATGAATGGCTGTCGCCGGAGCAGGCCAAGGAATTCTGCCCGCCGCTCAACACCTCCAAAGACGCACGCTATCCAGTCGTCGGTGCCGCCTTGCAGCGCCGCGGCGGCACGGCGCGCCATGATGCGGTGGCCTGGGGCTACGCGCGCGGCGCCTCGGCGCGCGGCGTCCACATCATCCAGAACTGCGAGGTGACCGGGGTCAAGCGGGCGCCGAACGGCGCGGTGATCGGCGTCGACACGACGCGCGGGTTCATCGGCGCCAGGAAGGTCGGCGTCGTCGCTGCCGGCCATTCCTCGGTGATCATGAACATGGCCGGCGTGCGAATGCCGCTGGAGAGCTATCCGCTGCAGGCGCTGGTGTCGGAGCCGGTCAAGCCTGTCGTTCCCTGCGTGGTGATGTCGAACACGGTGCATGCCTATATCTCGCAGTCGGACAAGGGCGAACTGGTGATCGGCGCCGGCACCGACCAGTATGTCTCCTATTCGCAGACCGGCGGCCTGCACATATTGCAGCATACGCTGGACGCCATCTGCGAGATGTTCCCGATCTTCACGCGCATGAAGATGCTGCGCTCCTGGGGCGGCATCGTCGACGTCACGCCCGACCGCTCGCCGATCCTGGCCAAGACGCCGGTGCCCGGCCTCTACGTCAATTGCGGTTGGGGTACGGGCGGCTTCAAGGCGACGCCTGGTTCGGGCCATGTCTTTGCCCACACCATCGCCAGGGACGATCCGCATCCGATCAACGCACCCTTCACCATCGAACGCTTCCGCACCGGCCGCCTCATCGACGAGGCGGCGGCGGCGGCGGTGGCGCACTGATGATGGCTGAGATGGCTGTCGCGATGCCGCTGATCATGGCGGGGGAACAGGGCATGTTCCATATGCCGTCGCCGCAAGAGGTGCGGATGCAGCCGATCGAGCGCGCCGGCAACGAGGCCGGCTGGCCGTTTTCGGTCGACGAGGGAATGCTGGCCTGCGTCTGGAGCGCTGGCCAGAAGGTGGTGATGTTCTTCGAAGACCGGCCGGATGGGCTGGACGCGGAGGAGGACTTCGAACCGCGTGCGGTCATCGTCACGACGGACCCGCTGCAACTGACACTCGGCAACATGGCCGACCGGGACCTGTTTCGCGATGCCGCGAGCGTCGAGGAGCGCATGCGGCTCGTCGCCCCGTTCGTGACCATGGGCCAGAAGCTTTGCGACCAACCCGCCGGCGCCCGCGTCGGCCACGGCGAATTGTAGGAACGACACGATGCTTCTCATCCGCTGCCCCTATTGCGAGGAAGAGCGCCCGGAGCTCGAGTTCCGCAACGCCGGCGAGGCGCATATCGCGCGCTCGGCCAATATCGCTGGCGAGAGCGACGATGATTTCGAAAAGTTCTTCTTCATCCGCTCCAACCCCAAGGGCATCATCTATGAGCGCTGGCGGCACATGCATGGCTGCGCCCGTTTTTTCAACGCCGTGCGCGACACCGTCACCGACAAGTTCATCATGACCTACAAGGCCGGCGAGCCGAAGCCGTCGAAGCTGCCCAGAAACTCCAGCGAAGTGGTTGCCAAATGAGCGGCGCGTTCCGCATCCCCAGCGCCGGCCGCCTCAGACAGGCCAAGACCGCTCGGTTCAGCTTCGATGGCCAGTCCTACGTCGGCATCGAGGGTGACACGCTGGCTTCGGCGCTGCTCGCCAACGGCGTCCACCTTGTCGGCCGCTCGTTCAAGTACCACCGGCCGCGCGGCATACTGTCGGCGGGCGCCGAGGAACCGAACGCGCTGGTCGAGATCAAGCGTGACGCGGCCCGCAAGACGCCGAATGTTCGGGCGACAGTGCAGGAGCTTTATGACGGGCTTGCCGCACAGTCGCAGAACCGCTGGCCGTCGCTGTCCTTCGATGTCAGCGCCGTCAACGACATCGCCTCGCCGCTATTTTCGGCAGGCTTCTACTACAAGACCTTCATGTGGCCGAAGGCAGCCTGGAAAAGCCTCTACGAGCCGAAGATCCGCGCCGCGGCCGGCCTCGGCGTTTCCCCCGACAAGCCCGATCCCGACCATTATTCCTCGCGCTACGCGCATTGCGACGTGCTGGTGCTGGGTGGTGGCGCGGCCGGCATCGCAGCGGCGTTGGCGGCGGCTGAAACCGGCGCGCGCGTCATCCTCGCCGACGAGCAGGCCGACTTCGGCGGCAGCCTGCGTTTCGAAAGCGGCGCTCGGATCGACGGCCAGGGCGGTTTTGCCTGGGCGCAGGCGGCGGTGGCGAAGCTCGCCGCCATGGACAATGTCCGCGTGCTGCCGCGCACGACGGCTTTCGGTTATTACGCACAGAATTTCGTCGGGCTTGTCGAGCGTGTCAGCGACCATCTCTCGACCCCCGGCCACGAATTGCCGCGCGAGCGGCTGTGGCAGGTCAGGGCCAAGCGCGTGGTGCTGGCCTCCGGCGCCATCGAGCGCCACATGGTGTTCGCCGACAACGACCGGCCGGGCGTCATGCTCGCAGGGGCGGCGCGCACCTATCTCAACCATTACGGCGTCGCGGTCGGCAGGAATGTCGGCGTCTACACCGCCAATGATTCCGCCTACGCGGCGGCGATCGACCTGAAGAAGGCCGGCGTCAACGTCGCGGCGATCGTCGATCTGCGCGACAATCCGACCGGACCGGTGATCGACGAAGCGAGGGCGCTCGGCATCGAGATCAATTTCGGCCGCGCGGTGATCCGTGCCGGTGGCAAGTTGCGGGTGTCGTCGATGACCGTGCAGCCGAAGAACGGCGGCGGCGAGCGTACCATTCCTGTCGATGCGATCCTGATGTCGGCTGGCTGGACGCCGTCGGTGCATCTGTTCTCGCAATCGCGCGGCAAGGTCGCCTTCAACGACGAGACCAAGCGCTTCGTGCCGGGCACCTATGCGCAGGACTGCGTCTCGGTCGGCGCCTGCAACGGCACCGATGGACTCTCGGCAACAATCGACGAGGCCTATGCGGCGGGCGCCAAGGCGGCCAGGGAGGCCGGCGCGAAAACCGCCAAGGGCGCCAAGCCGAAGGTCGATGCCTCGGAGAGCTGGTCGCGCGGCATGCTGGGCGCGGCTCCCGGAGCCGGAGCGGACACGACGGTCAAGGCCTTCGTCGATTTCCAGAACGACGTCACGGCCAAGGATATCCGCCAGGCGGTGCATGAAGGCATGCGCTCGATTGAGCACGTCAAGCGCTTCACCACCAACGGCATGGCGACCGACCAGGGCAAGACCTCCAACATGCACGGCCTGGCGATTGCCGCCGAGACGCTGGGCAAGCCGATCCCGGAGGTTGGCCTGACCACGTTCCGGGCGCCTTATACGCCGGTCACCTTCGGCGCGATCGTCAGCCATGCGCGGGGTCCGCTGTTCGACCCGACACGCAAAACCGCGATCCATCCCTGGGCCGAGGCGCAAGGCGCCGTGTTCGAGGATGTCGGCCAGTGGAAGCGCGCCTGGTATTTCCCGAAGGCGGGCGAGGACATGCACGCGGCGGTCGACCGGGAATGCGTCGCCGTGCGCAACACGGCCGGCCTGTTCGATGCCTCGACACTGGGCAAGATCGAAGTGGTCGGGCCGGACGCGGCCAAGTTCATGGAATTGCTCTACACCAATCCGTGGGAGAAGCTGGAGCCCGGCCGCTGTCGCTATGGCATCATGCTGCGCGAGGACGGCTTCATCTACGATGACGGCGTCGTCGGCAGGCTGGCGCCGGACCGCTTCCATGTGACGACGACGACGGGCGGCGCGCCGCGCGTCATGAACCACATGGAGGATTATCTCCAGACCGAGTTCCCGCACCTCAATGTCTGGCTGACCTCGATCACCGAGCAATGGGCGGTCATCGCCGTGCAAGGTCCGAAATCCCGCGACATCATAGCGCCACTGGTCGAAGGCATCGACATGTCCGACGAGGCGCTGCCGCACATGTCTGTGCGCGAAGGCAAGATTTGCGGCGTGCCGACCAGGCTGTTCCGGATGTCGTTCACCGGCGAGCGCGGCTTCGAGGTCAACGTGCCGGCCGACTACGGCCAGGCCGTCTGGGAAGCGCTGTGGGCCGAAGGCCAGAAGCATGGTGCGGCCGCATACGGCACCGAGGCCATGCACGTGTTGCGCGCCGAAAAAGGCTACATCATCGTCGGCCAGGACACGGACGGCACGGTGACGCCGAACGATGCCGGCCTCGACTGGGCGGTCGGCAAGAAGAAGACCGACTTCGTCGGCATCAGGGGCCTGACGCGGCCGGACCTGGTCGCCAGTGGCCGCAAGCAGCTGGTCGGCCTCAAGACCAAGGACCCGAAGGTGGTGCTGGAGGAAGGCGCGCAGATCGTCGAGGATCCCAAACAAGCGATCCCCATGAAGATGATCGGCCATGTCACCTCGAGCTATTGGTCGCAGAATTGCGGCCGCTCGATTGCACTGGCGCTGGTCGCCGGCGGCCGCGACCGGATGGGTGACACGCTCTACGTGCCGATGCCGGACGGGGTGATCGAAGTGGAGGTTACCGGCATGGTGTTCTTCGACGAGACGGGAGGGCGCCTCAATGGCTAAGGCTGCCGCAAAGAAAGTGGCTTCGGCCGCATCGCCTTCGGTCGAGCGCCGTCCGGCGCTGGCCGGACGCGCGACCTCCGCCACCAGCGTCAAGGTCGAGGTGTTGCCACCGGCGGAGCGCATCTCGCTGCGCGCGCCGGAAGCTTCGGTTGCGGCATTGTCTAAGGCGCTCGGCCTGACCTTGCCGAAAAAGCCCAAAACTTCGGCATCAAAGGCAGGGCGCACTGCGCTGTGGCTCGGCCCCGACGAATGGCTTGTCATCGACGAGGCCGGAAACGACCCGCTCACTAATTGCGCGGAGGTTCCGGCCCTGCATTCGGCCGTCGGCGTCTCGCATCGCAATATCGCGATCTCGGTCACCGGTCCGGCGGCCGAAGCCGCGATCGCTTCAGGCTGCCCGCAGGACCTGTCGCTCGAAGTCTTTCCGGTCGGGGCCGCTTCGCGCACCATCCTCGGCAAGGCCGAGATCGTGCTGCTGCGCACCGCCGCCGATGCCTTCCGGGTCGAGTGCTGGCGTTCCTTCTCGGACTATGTTTTTACTTTCCTGTCCGAAGGGGCACGCGACGCGGCGGTCTGAACCCGGAACGTTTGCCGCCCGCGTCCGTTGTGCGGCAGCACGTCGAGGGAGAATGTTCGATGCCGTCAAAGTCAGCGCCGAAGCCGCCTCGGAAGACGGCAGCGAAAACCGCGGCTGTCCGCTCGTTCGAGCATGAGCGGCATCACGAGGCCGACGCCGAGGAGGAACTCGAGGAAGGTCTCGAGGATACGTTCCCGGCCAGCGATCCAGTGTCGATCACCGGAACGGCCATTCCTGGCGCGCCCGCCCGGCCCGGCAAGGCCAAGTCCGTCCCCGGGCGCAAGAGCCGAAAGCCCTGATTTCCCCAAGCTTCGGCTGAGCCGCATCTTCTCAAGGATGCTCGGAATGCGCTATTTAAAGCGCTTTGGGAGATGAAAAATGCCGACAAAAGCCGTCGTCTGGGGTGAGAACGTTCATGAGCAGACCAATGCCGCCGTGCGCGACCTCTATCCCAAGGGCATGCACGGCACCATTGCCGCCGCGCTCAACAAGGATAAGGGCATCGAGGCGACCACCGCCACCTTGCAGGAAGCCGAGCACGGCTTGAGCGAAAAGCGCCTGGCCGAGACCGATGTCCTTCTGTGGTGGGGGCACGCTGCCCATGGCGAGGTCAAGGACGAGATCGTCGAGCGCGTGCAGAAGCGGGTCTGGGAAGGCATGGGGCTGATCGTGCTCCACTCCGGCCATTATTCGAAGATATTCAAGCGGCTGATGGGCACGCCCTGTTCGCTGAAATGGCGCGAGGCGGGCGAGCGCGAGCGGGTCTGGGCGATCAACCGCGGCCATCCGATCGCGCAAGGCATCGGCGAATGCCTGGAGATCGGCGAGACCGAAATGTATGGCGAGCCATTCGCGGTGCCGGAGCCGCTGGAGACGGTGTTCGTCTCCTGGTACGAGGGCGGCGAAGTGTTCCGGTCCGGGCTGACTTATCAGCGCGGCGCCGGCAGGATCTTCTACTTCTCGCCCGGCCACGAGACCTACCCGATCTATCACAATGAGGGCGTGCAGCAGGTGCTGCGCAACGCCGTCCACTGGGCGCACAACCCGGCGCCTGCCTGGTCCGGCATCACCAACGCGCCGAACGTGCCGACGGACAAGGCCAAGGAGAAGATCGTACAGAAAGGCCTGCGCCTGCATGCCGATGGCGACAAGGGCCTTAGTTGATGTCGCATCGCCTGCTTCTGCTCGGCACCGGTGGCATTGCCGGGCATCACGTGGAAGAATTCGCTCAGGTCCCCGGCTGCAGCATCGTCGCTTGCGTCGATCAGGTGCCGGGCCGCGCGGCCACATTCGCCGCCGCCAACAGGATCGGCTATTTCTTCGAGAGCCTGGAGGCGGCGATCGCCTGGGGCCAGTTCGACGCCGCCATCAACGCGACGCCGGACGGCGTGCACAAGGCAACGACGCTGGCGCTGCTTGCCCAGGGAAAGCATGTCTTCTGCGAAAAGCCGCTGGCGCCGAACCACGCCGATGCACTCGACATGACCGAGGCCGCCGAGGCGGCCGGGGTCGTCAACATGGTCAACCTTACCTATCGCAACTCGCCGGCGATCCAGGAAGCGCGGCGCATGGTGCAGGCCGGCGAGATCGGCGAACTGCGCCATGTCGAGGCGAGCTACCGGCAGAGCTGGCTGGTCAGCAAATCCTGGGGCGACTGGCGGGTCGAGGACAAATGGCTGTGGCGTCTTTCGAGCAGGCATGGCTCGACAGGCGTGCTGGGCGATGTGGGCATCCACATCCTCGACTTCGCCACCTATGGCGCGGGCCAGGACATCGTCAGCCTGAATGCCGATCTGGTGACGTTTTCGAAGGCCGAGGGCGAACGCATAGGCGACTATTTTCTGGACGCCAATGACAGCGTGGCGATGACGGGGCGGCTAAGGTCCGGCGCGCTCGCCACGATCGTGGCGAGCCGCTACACGACCGGCCATGCCAACGATCTGTCGCTCGCGCTGCACGGCACCGGGGGCGCCATCAAAGTGGAAACCGACGGCAAGGCATCGAGCCTCTCTGCCTGTCTCGGCGCCGACATCGACCAGCAACGCTGGCGCACGCTGGTGCCGCCGGAGGTCAAGCGCAACGCCCGGCGTTTCGCCGATGCGCTCGATGCAGGGCTAAACGGCGATCCGTCCTTCCGGCGCGCCACCGAGATGCAGAAACTGATCGACGCGGCGTTCGAGAGCTCAGCGGCCAAGCTGTCGGTCTCGATCGGCTAGCGCGGTTCACCGTTTCGCGGAAGCGCCAAACCGCTCGATCTCTTTGTTTTTACGCAATTCCGGACGAAAGACTCTCAGAAACTCGGGCCGGTCCGTGCCTGCCGGAAGTGATTTCCCGCAATCTCAGAATGCGCTCGGCACGATCCAGGGATTGATGCTGATGCCGAGGCGCGGGCCCTTGCCTTCAGCGGTGTTTTCCGTGGAGCCCTTCTTCTCGACCGAGCCGGTCGAAGCGCAATCGAGCTTCACGTTGGTCCTGGTGTCGACGCAAGTCGCGGCCGGCACATGCTTGACCGGATGGGCGTTGTTGGCGGCGAAGGCCGAGCCCGAAAGTGCCAGCACGGCGGTAAGGGCGAGGAGTGTCTTTTTCATCGTCAGTCTCCGTTTTCGACGGGTGAATTTGTTCCGTACATGTACGTTATGTCGTACAGATACGCCCACCGATCGCGAAGTTCAAGCCGAAATCGTACGTGTACGGTAGATTTTTGTTAACCAAGAAATTCGCTCCCGGTTTGGCTCGGGACGGCGACGTGGAGGTTATGGAACGAACGGAGCTGGAACTCAGCAGTCGACCGGATTCTCGGTCAGCGGCGGCACGTTTTGGGTGCTGAGAGTGGCAAGCGTAAAATCGCACATGCGCTTCACGAACGCCTGCGGGTCGCCGAAGGGGTAGAATGGGAAGGTGATCAGCAGCGAGATCGTGCCGTGGCCGACAGCCCACAGCATGGTGGCGATGGCGCGCGGGTCGCCCTGCAATTTGCCGGCGGCAACGCAGGCCTCGACCCTGCTGATCAGCACTTTCATCGCCGGATTGCTCTCCTCCATGTCCTCGTAGCTCCGGCCTTCCGGCAGCTTGGTCTTTTCAGTCATGAAGACGGTGCGGTATTCGTTGGGATTGCCCAGTCCGAAGGCGGCATATTCGGTCATGACGGCCTGCAACGCCTCGATTGGGTCGTCGGACGGGTGCTCCTCGATACGGCGGGCAAGCGTCTCGAACGCATCCTCGGCCAGCGCGAACAGAATGTCCTGCTTGTCGGCGAAGTAGGAATAGACCGACATCGGCGCATAGCCGACCCGCTTGGCCAGCTTGCGGATGGTCAGGCCTTCATAGCCTTCTTCCTGGACAAGCTTGTGCGCGGCCTCGACCAGTTCGGAGCGCAGTTCGGCCTTTTGTTTTTCGCGGCGTTTCTGGACGCTCTGCGGCAAGATCTGGTGCTTTCGTCGGGTTGGTGCCTGGCTAAATTATATACGCTGTACGGAAACGGACAAGAGCGTGGCAGGTTCCCAAGCGGCAGGCACCGGATGACGCCGACGCTGCCATCCAAGGTGACCGTGTGGCCGGCATGAAGGAGCTGGTTGGGTCGGCGCGACGCCGAGGTCGCCGGCAGCATCCGTGATCAGCACCGTTGCTCCGTCAAAGCGACAATCCGTCTCCTTATCGATCCGCTTTGAGTCAATCAGTTTCGGTCGATCAGTTTCGCGCCGAGATGCGAAAGCAGCTTCACCGCCTCGCCGTAGGTCCTGGCCTTTTCGGGATTGGAGGCATTGCCGTCCAGCGCCCGCCTGTAGACGCCTTGGCAGATCGCCGCCAGCCGGAAGAAGGAGAAGGCGAGGAAGAAGGTCCAGTTGCCGATGCCGGTCAGACCGCGCCGGCGGCAATAGGCGGCGACATAGGCCTCCTCGGAGGGGAGACCGAGGGCGGAACGGTCGATGCCGCCCAGGCCGCGAAAAGGTGAGGCGTGCGGCAGGCGCCATTGCATGCACTGATAGGCGATGTCGGCGAAGGGATGGCCTGACGTCGACAGCTCCCAGTCGAGCACCGCCAGCACCTCTGGCCGGTCCGGTGCGAAGATCAGATTGTCGAGCCGGTAGTCGCCATGCACCAGCGAGACGCTGATATCATCGGCGGGCATGTGCGTTTCCAGCCAGGCGATCAGCCGGTCCATGTCAGCGACAGTGCCGGTTTCCGAGGCGCGATACTGGCCGGTCCAGCGCGCCAGCTGCCGCTCGAAATAATTGCCCGTCCTGCCGAAATCGCCGAGACCGATAGCCTCGAAATCGACATCGTGCAGGGCGGCGAGCGTCGCATTCATGGCATCGTAGATCGCGGCGCGTTCATCCTTGCCGGAAGCTTCCGGCAGCGCCGGATCCCAGAAGATGCGGCCGTCGACGAAACGCATGATATAGAACATGCGGCCGATCGGCGAAGCCTCCGCCGACAGATGCAGCATGTCGGGCACCGGCACGGCGGTGCCGGCAAGCGCGCTCATCACCCTGAACTCCCGGTCGACCTGATGCGCCGATTTCAGCAACTGGCCGGGCGGCTTGGCGCGAAGCACGTAGCGGCCGCTCGCCGCCAGGATGAGATAGGTCGGGTTCGATTGACCGGACTTGAATTTTTCGACGGAGAGAAGTCCGGAGAAACCGGGAATGTTCGCCTCGAGGTAAGGCGCGAGCGCCGCCTGGTCGAGAACGTTCGGGCCGTTCATGCGGTCTCGGGCTGGCGCTCGATCAGGGTCAGGGTGAGCCAGCGTGCGGTCAGCGCCGGCTTCTTCGAGTCCTCGATCTCGATCGTCACGTCATGCGCGGTCTGTACCCAACCCGACGGCCTGACCTTGACGTCGGCCAGCACGAAACGGGTGCGGATGCGCGCGCCGGTCTTCACCGGGGCCAGGAAGCGCAGCGAATCGAAGCCGTGATTGACGCCCATCTTGCCGTTTTCCAGCGGCGGCATGGTCTCGAAGGTCATCGCCGACAACAGCGACAGCGATAGGAAGCCATGCGCGATGGTGCCGCCGAACGGGGTTTCGCGCTTGGCCCGCTCGGGATCGCAGTGGATGAACTGGTGGTCGTCGGTGGCGTCGGCGAACTGGTCGATCATGCGTTGCGTGACCACCCGCCACGGCGACACGCCAACTTCCTTGCCGACATTGGCCAGAAGCACATCCAGGCTGATCGGTTCCACGCTCATGTCCTCCAGTTCACCCGGGCTTCTGCGGCCGGAAAATGTCATTCCTTGAACAAGGTCAATCCATGCTGCACCGACTGCCCGCCGTCGATCGGCAGGATGGCGCCGGTGACATAGCTGCCCGCACGGCTGCACAAATAGAGCGTTGCGCCGGCAATGTCATCCGGCGCGCCGATACGGCCGATCGGAACATGGCCGCCGACATGCCTGGCCTGCTCATCCGTACCGGTGGCGAACGCCGTCATCCTGCTCTGGAAGGGACCCGGCGCGAAGGCGTTGACGGTGATGCGGCGGGCGGCGAACTCCAGCGCCAGGGTGCGGGTCAGGTGGTGAACCGCGGCCTTCGAGGCGGTGTAGGAATAGGCGTCGTCGGCCAGCGGCTGCGTCCCCATCACCGAACCCAGATTGATCACCCGGGCCGGGTCGGCATCGGTGGCGGCGGCCTCGAGCAGCGGCAGCAATTCGCGTGTCAGATGGAAGACCGCGGTGACGTTGACGCCGAACACCTTGGCCCAGGCATGGTAGGGGAAGCTCTCCAGGGGCGCGCCCCAGGACACGCCGGCATTGTTGATCAGGATATGCAGTCTGTCGGTCCGGGCCGTGACTTCGGCGACGAGTGCGGCGATGCCGGCCTCGCTGGAAACATCGCCGGCGAAGCCCTCGGCGCGGCCTGAGGCGCCAAGCGCGTTCAGTTCGCCGGCAACCTTGATGCAGTCGTCGCCCTTGCGCGAGGCGATCATCACGCCGGCGCCGGCCCTGACCAGCGCGGTTGCCGCCATGCGGCCGATGCCGGTCGCCGCGCCCGTCACCAGCGCGGTCTTGCCGGCCACCGAAAACAGCTCGTCCAGATAGGCCATCGCAATCCTCCGTGTCTGCCCCGGCGTGCCAGCAAACGGTTCGCGTTGACAAGGCTATCCGAAGTACGGTCATCCTTGCCACGGGTAAAGTGCCGGGCCTGCATGAAGGGTTAGCGACCGATGACGGAGATGAATCTCGGTATGACCGAGCGGCTGAAGCCGATCCATGCGCGCGTCGCCGCCATGGTGCGCGACGAGATCATGCCTCTCGACAAGGAATTTCTGGGTGAAGTCGGCAAGGAGGGCGACCGCTGGGTCCATACGGCGCGCCAGAGCGAAATCCTCGAAGAACTGAAGAAGACCGCACGGGAGCGCGGCCTGTGGAACTTCTGGCTCACCGGCTCGGAGCGCGGCTACGGCCTTTCCACCGTCGAATACGCGTATCTGGCCGAGGAGATGGGCAAGGCGTATCTCGGCGCTGAAACCTTCAACTGCTCGGCGCCCGACACCGGCAATATGGAGGTGCTGGAGCGCTATGGCTCGGCCGAGCACAAGAAGGCCTGGCTGGAGCCGCTGCTCGACGGAAAAATCCGCTCGGCCTATCTGATGACCGAGCCGGATGTCGCCTCCTCCGACGCCACCAATATTGCCATGCGCTGCCAGCGGCGGGGTGGCGACTATGTGCTCGATGGCGAGAAATGGTGGGCGTCCGGCGCCGGTGATCCGCGCTGTGCAATCTACATCGTCATGGTGCGGACCGGCGGCGACGAGGAGCCGCGGCATCGCCGCCACTCGATGATCCTTGTGCCGTCCGATACAAATGGCGTCACCAAGGTGCGGGCCATGCAGGTCTATGGCGATGACGACGCGCCGCACGGCCACATGCACCTTCGCTTCGACAATGTACGTGTCCCAGCATCGAACCTGATTCTCGGCGAGGGCAGGGGGTTCGAGATCGCGCAAGGGCGGCTCGGGCCAGGCCGCATCCATCACTGCATGCGCGCCATCGGCCAGGCCGAGATGGCGCTGGAGATGCTGTGCCAGCGTTCCATCCGCCGCGAGGCCTTCGGCCAGCCCCTGGCAAAGCTCGGCGCCAATTTCGACATCATCGCGGAGTGCCGCATGGAGATCGAGATGGCGCGGCTGCTCTGCCTTAAGGCGGCGTGGATGATAGACCAGGGCGATGCGCGCGCCGCTGCCCCATGGATCAGCCAGATCAAGGTCATCGCGCCGCGTGTTGCCCTCAAGGTGACCGACGAAGCGGTGCAGATGTTCGGCGCCCAGGGGATCAGCCAGGACACGCCGCTCGCCCGCTCATGGACGCATCTTCGCACGCTGCGCCTTGCCGACGGGCCGGATGCCGTGCACCGGCGGCAGGTGGCGCGGACGGAATTGAGGAAATACACGCAAGAAAAGGTCTGAGCCGCTGGCCGGCCGCGTTGCGGGCTTGCCGACCGCAAGCAAGGAGCCCCTGATGACGATCCCCTCCCAAATGAAGGCGCTGCTGCTTGTCGGCGATGGCTATGCCAGGACGCCGAGCGGCAGCGTGCTGGAGGCGATGGAGCCCTATGTCGAGGCGGGCAGCATCGCGGTGCCGACGCCTGGACCGACACAGGTGCTGATCAAGGTCAGCCTGGCTTCGATCAATCCGTCCGACGTCGCCTTCATCAAGGGCCAGTACGGCCAGCCGCGGGCCAAGGGCCAGCCGGCCGGCTTCGAGGGCGTCGGCACCGTCGTGGCCGGCGGCGACGAGCCCTCTCCAAAAAGCCTGGCCGGCAAGCGCGTCGCCTTCGCCACCGGCCTCAGCAACTGGGGTTCGTGGGCGCAATATGCCGTCGCCGAAGCAGCGGCCTGCATCCCGCTGCTCGACACCGTGCGCGACGAGGACGGAGCGGCCATGATCGTCAATCCGCTCACCGCGATCGCCATGTTCGACATCGTCAGGCAAGAGGGGCAGAAGGCCTTCATCATGACTGCCGGCGCCAGCCAGCTCAGCAAGCTGACTATCGGCCTCGCCAACGAAGCTGGCTTTCGGCCGATCGTCACCGTGCGTCGCGACGACCAGATCGCATCGTTGAAGGCGCTTGGCGCGACGCATGTGCTCAATGAAAAGGCGCCGGATTTCACGGCGACGCTGCGCCAGGTGATAAAGGCCGAACAGCCGCGCATCTTCCTCGACGCAGTGACCGGGCCGCTGGCCTCCGCCATCTTCGACGTCATGCCGAAGCGTTCGCGCTGGATCATCTACGGGCGGCTCGATCCCGGGACGACAATCATCCGCGAACCGGGCCAGCTGATCTTTCAGCATAAGCTTATCGAAGGGTTCTGGCTGAGCGAGTGGATGCGCCAGTTCCGCGACCGCCGCGGACCGGCGATCCTGGAGGCGCAGAAGCGGTTTTCCGATGGGCGCTGGTCGACCGAAGTGACGGCGGTCGTGCCGCTCGCCGAGGCGATGGCGCGGGTGCCGGCGGAACTGGCCAAGCCTAACGGCAAGATGTTCATTCGGCCCTAGCATCGTTTGAAAAAGCTCGAAACGTGGGGCTTTCAAGAACTCTTGATGGTCGGTAAAAAGGTGAGTGCCACGCGGCCCGCCTGGGTCGTGTGAACGATATCCGCGGTTTTCAGCCTCTATGCCACGCCGCTTTCCGTGATATGCCGCCGCCATCGAAATGCGGGACGGCGCAGGCAAGGGTCTGGTCCGAGTGGTATGGGGTGCCTTGATGACGATTTCCAAGCCGGTTTTCGACCGTTTGGGGTTCAGCCTGTGGGTCGGAGCGTTCCTGGTCGTTCTTGCGCTGGTCCTTTGGTCGCCCGACACGCGCACAGTGTTGCAGGCCTACCGAAATGGCAGCATGGATTTTCTGGCCGGCCGGCCGCTCTACGACGTCCAGGCCGAGATGGGTTATCTCTATGCGCCGGCCTTTGCCGCGCTCTATATCCCGCTGTTGAAACTGGGACCTCATCTGGGCGGGCTGATATGGCATATCCTCGGCTTCGCGGTGCTGACCTTCGCCGCGATACGGCAGGTGCGCAAGCTCGGCGGCGGGGAATTGACCTGGCTGCTCTCCTTCGGCCTTTTCCTCGCATTGCCGATGGCGCTCGGCGCGATCCGCAATGGCCAGGCGACGATCCTCTTGACCGGCGCCTGCTGGCTGCTCACCTTATCGGCGCTCGAGGGGCGGCGCGCCGAGACGTTTTTCTGGGCCTCGCTCGCCGTCATCGCCAAGCCCACCGCGATCATCATGCTGCTCCTGGCGGGGGCACTGCGGCCCCGGCTGATACCAGTGCTGGTGCTGGCGATACTGTTCGTTCTCGCGCTGCCTTACGCTTTCGCTCCCGCCGACTATCTCGACGACCAATATCGTGATTTCGCCCACATGCTGACTTCGATGGCGGTCGACAACACCAGCCACTTTGTCCCCACCGATTTCACCGCGCCCTTCACCAGAATAGGGTTGGCCATTCCGGAGTCCGGCGCCACGGCGATACGCGTCATCATCGCCATGTTGACGCTTTCCGCGGTCCTCTGGTTCGACCGCAAGCTCGAAAGCGGGACGGCGGGGCTGGCCATCTTCCTGGCGGCTTCTTTCTACATGTGCGTTTTCAACCCCCGGGTCGAGCCCAACACCTACGCCATGATCGCCGTGCCCGCCGGGCTCGCCATCGCCCTGTTGTGGCGCGAGGAGCAAGGCGGCATCCTGGCCTCGGTGCTGTCCATTTCGCTGTTCCTGACCGGCCTGACCGGCATCGACCGCCACATGCATGATTTCTTCTATCCCTGGTTCCGGCCGATCGCGGTCATTTTCATCGCCTGTTCCCTGATATGGTGGTTCTGGGCCAAGGCACGGGAAAAGGTGGCGAATGCCGGATCTGTCACAAATGGCTGAATCGCGGCCCACCCTCGACATCGTCGCGCCGTTTCTCAACGAGGCGCAACTAGCATCGGCATTCGCCGGGCTGCTGGACGAACTCGAGGCGACCGTGGCGCAGCGCTTCGGCATGGCCGTTCACAAGATCCTGGTCGATGACGGTAGCCGCGACGACGGTGCCGAACGGTTTTCGCAGGCGCTGTCCGGGTCCTGGGAGATCGTCCGCCTCAGCCGCAATTTCGGCAAGGAGGTCGCAGTGCTTGCCGGCCTCGACCAGTCGCGCGGCGACATGGTGCTGATCATGGACGCCGACCTCCAGCATTCGATGGATATCAGCCTGAAGATGGTCGCAGAGCTGGTGGAAAGTCCTGATATCGACGTCGTCTACGCGCAGAACGACCGGCGCGAGGCGAGCTGGCGGCGCAGCCAGCTGGCGCGGCTTTTCTACGGCCTGATCAACAGCAGCCAGCGTTTCGACATTCCCGAAAATGCCGGCGATTTTCGTGTCATGCGCGGCGCGGTCGCGCGCGCGCTGACCAGCTTGCGCGACAAGCGGCGCTTCAACAAGGGCCTGTTCGCCTGGGCCGGGTTTCGCCAGAAGGCCATACCCTATTCGCCGGAGAGCCGCGCCAGCGGCACGTCGAAATGGAGCCGGCTCAACCTGATCGCTTTTTCGCTGGAAGGGTTTACGTCCTTCTCGGTCATCCCGCTGCGTCTCATCAGCCTCAGCGGACTGCTTGCGGCATTGGCGGGTGCCGCCTACGGCGCCAAGGTATTCTTCGAGGTGCTGTTCTACGGCGTTGCCGTTCCCGGCTATCCCAGCCTCCTGGTCGCCATCGTGCTGCTCGGCGGCCTCAACCTGACCCTGCTTGGCCTGATCGGCGAATATGTCTGGGTGTCGCTCAGCGAGAGCAAGGACCGACCGGTCTATATCGTGCGCGATGTCGTGCGCAGCGACGGTCCAGACGGGCCGCGGCCAGGCGCCTCCCGCGGATGACGCGGCGCATCCGCCTGATCGCCGACGATTATGGCCTGGCGCCCGGCGTCTCCGCCGCGATCCTGGACCTGCTCCATCGTGGCCGCCTGACGGGCACCAGCTGCATGACCGGCTTTCCAGAATGGGCCGGGGAGGCTCCGCGCATAAAGCCGCTGTGCGGCCGCGCCGCGGTCGGGCTGCACCTCACCTTGACGGACCAGCCAGCGATCACCGGCCGGTCGAGCCTGGCGCCCGAAGGCCGGTTGCCGCCGCTTCGCTCGCTGGCATTGCCTGTCCTGCGCAACCGCATCGGCGATGGCGATATCCATGCCGAGCTCGACGCCCAGTACAGCCGCTTCGTCGAGGCGCTCGGTCAACAACCTGACTTCATCGACGGGCACCAGCACGTGCATTTTCTGCCCGTCGTGCGGGCATGGCTGCGCATGCGTTTTTCCGAAGCTGCGGGCAGGCCGGCACTGCGCGGCGCTCCGGCGTTCGGCAATGCCGCCGCGGTGCCGAAAGTCGCGGCGATCGCCGCCCTGGCGGCCGGTTTCGACCGCTCGATGCAGAGCGCCGGCTTCAGTGTTTTCAAGCCGCTCGCCGGCATCTATGACTGGCGGCAGCCAGAGCGATTTGCTCCGGCTCTCAAGGCCGCCATCGAGGCGCTGCCGGAACAGGGGCTGTTCATGTGCCACCCCGGCCATGTCGACGAGACGCTGCGTGCACGAGACCCGATGCAGAGCGTGCGCGAGACCGAATTCGCGATCCTCGCATCGGACGCGTTCGGCGCGAGCCTGGTCCAAGCCGGTGCCGAGGTCATGGAGAGCAAGGGATGAGCAGCACCGACCGCCCCCGGCGTTCGACCGGCACCAAGATCGTCCGCTTTGCCATTGTCGGGCTGGTGAACACGGCCATCGACCTTGCCGGCTTTTACGTGCTGCTCAAGCTGCATGTCCCGCCGCTGCCCGCCAACGTCACCTCCTGGTTCATCGCCGTCATCTTCTCCTTCGTGGCGAACGGCTTCTGGTCGTTCGAGCGCGACCCAGCCATCCGGCTGCGCGATGCCTTCCTTCGCTTCGCCTCGCTTGGCGCGCTGATTTCGCTCGGCGTCTCCAGCCTGTCGATCGCGCTATTCGCCGGCATCGCCGGTGTGTGGCCGGCAAAGATCGGCGGTGTCGTGGTGGCGGCGGTGCTGAATTTCCTCGCCGCGCGCTGGTCGATCGAAGGCAGGTTGTTGAAATAGGCGGCGATCTTTATCTGCGAATTTCCGGACGGAAAACCGCAACACACTTTCCTGGAATTCCCTACTCGGCCGGTTCCACATTGGTGTAGGCGGCTTGCTCGAGCTCGCGCTTCAGCCGTGCTTCCTCATGCGTCTTCGGCGTGACGAAGCGGCCGAGCAGGAGATAGGCGACCGGCGTCAGGAACAGCGTCGAGATGGTCGCGAGCCCCAATCCGCCGACGATCACCCAGCCGAGCGCCACGCGCGCCTCGGCGCCGGCGCCCGCCGCCAGTACCAGCGGCACGCCGCCAAGTATGGTGCAGATCATCGTCATCATCACCGGCCGCAAGCGGATGGTCGAGGCCTGCTCGATCGCCTCGCGCACGCCAAGCCCGCGATCGCGCAGCTGGTTGGCGAATTCGACGATGAGGATGCCGTTCTTGGCCATGACGCCGACCAGCAGCACCAGGCCGATCTGGCTGTAGGCGTTGAGGCTGGTGCCGGAGAGCAGCAGTGCGAAGATAGCGCAGGCGAGGCCAAGCGGCACCGTCGCCATGATGATGACGGCGCTGACGAAACTTTCGAACTGGGCAGCCAGCACCAGGAGGATGATGACCAGCGCGAAGCCGAAGATGGTGACCATGGCGCTGTTGGTTTCGCCCAGCGTCGCGGCCTCGGCCAAGGGCAGGATGCGGCTGCCTGGAGGCAGCAGCGGCGTGGCGATTTCCTCGGCACGGGTCAGCGCATCGCCAAGCGCGAAATTGCCGCCGAGGTTGGAGGTGATCGCCACCGACGGCTGCTGCTGTTCGCGCGACAGCGACGGCGGCACGGCACGTTCGGTCAGCGTGGCGATGGTCGACATCGGCACGAAGCGGCCGTCAGCCGTCTTCAGGAAGATGTTTTCCAGATCGGTCGGATCGTTGATCGGATTGGTGGTCGAGACCAGTTTCACGCCATAGCTGCGGTCGGCGATGTAGACGTCGACGACGTCGTTGCCGTCGAGCATGGCCTGCAATGTGTTTGCCAGTCCGGTGATGTCGATGCCGAGGTCGGAGGCGCGCTCGCGGTCGATGGCCACCGCCAGCTGCGGCTGTGTCGGGTCGATCGACAGGCGCGGCGTCTGGAACCGCGGGTCCTTCTGCATCTCGGCGATGATCTTCACCGCCGCGTCGCCGAGCGCCTTTCGGTCGTTGCCGACCAACGCGAATTGCAGGCCGTTGCCGGCGCCGCGGATGCCGAGACTGTTGGGCTGCACCGGGAAGATGCGCACGCTCGGCACCTGCCGGCTCAGCTGGCTGATCTCGGCCATGATCTCCTGCTGGCTGCGGCTGCGCTCGTTCCACGGCGCCAGCGTCATCACCATGAAACCCGAATTGTAGGAGCCGTTCTGGCCGGCATTCTCGAAAGTGCTGCGGATCTCGCCGGAATCGCGCATCGGCTGGATCAGTCTCTCGATCTTCTGCATCTGCTGCGTCGTGTAATCGAGACTGACGCCTTGTGGCGCGTTGATGCGCAACAGCACGGCCGCGCGGTCCTCGGTCGGCGTCAGCTCCTGGCGGATGCCGCCGAACAGGGAAAAGGCCGTGCCGGCAAACAGCACCGCGACCAGAACCACGATCCACGGAGCGTCGAGGCAGGCGTGCAGGCCGCGCCTGTAGCCGGCGTTCAATGCGCCGCCGATGCGACCGCCGATGCCATGGCCGCCTTCGTGATGCAGCGATGCGCTGGTCAGCATGCGCGAGGCGAGCATGGGACAAAGCGTCAGCGCCACCACGCAGGACAAGAGCACCGACATGGCAAGCACGAAGCCGAATTCGCGGAACAGGCCGCCGGTCTGGCCGGGCAGGAACGAGATCGGCACGAAGACGGCGACCAGCGTCAGCGTCGTGGCAACGACGGCGAAGAACACTTCCTGCGCGCCGAGCACGGCCGCCGCGCGGGGGCCCATGCCTTCATTGCGTCGCCGCACGATATTTTCCAGGACGACGATGGCGTCGTCGACGACGAGTCCCGTCGCCAGCACCAGGGCAAGCAGCGTCAGGATGTTGACGGAGAAACCGGCGAGGTAGATCGCGGCGATGGTGCCGATCATGGCGACCGGCATCGACAGCCCCGGGATCAGTGTCGCGCGCCAGTCGAGCAGGAAGACGTAGATGACGATCAGCACCATGGTCACCGACAGGCCGAGCGCGATCTCGACCTCGTGAACGGCGCCATTGACGAAGACGGCGTCGTCGCTGGTGATCTTGATCGACATGCCCTTGGGCAGGTTCTCCTGCAGCTTGGCGACGGCAGCCTGGACGCCGGTCGAAATGTCGAGCGTGTTCGATTCCGCCTGGCGGATGATGCCGATGCCGATGCCGGTCTTGCCATCGGAGCGCAGCGTGGTCTGGCCGACATCGGGGCCAAGCGTGACTGTGGCGACGTCGCGGATGCGCGTGGCGCCGCCGATGATGATGTTCTCGAATTCCGCGGGCGTCGTCACATCGGCTGTCGTGCGGACGATCAGGTCCTGATTGGTGGTGGTGATCGAGCCGGCCGGGGAATCGAAGGCGACGGAGGCAAGGGCGGCACGAAGGTCTGCAACCGTGAAGCCGAGGCTGGCGAGCTTGTTCTGGTCGACATCGATGCGGAAGATCTTGTCGCGGTCGCCATAGACCTGGACGTCGGCGACGCCGGGCACGGCGGCCAGTTCGTCCTCGATCTGGTCCTGGACCACCACGGTCATGTCCTGGATCGACATGTTGTCCGACGTCACCGCAAGCCGCATCACCGGATCGGAATTGGCGTCGGCCTTGACGATGCGCGGCGGATCGGCGGTGTCAGGCATCTGGTTGGCGACGCGGCCGACGGCGTCGCGCACGTCGGATGCGGCGACGTTGAGATCGACGCCGTCGTTGAACTCGATGGTGACGCGGCTCGAGCCGAAGGACGAGGAAGAGGAAATCGACTTGACGCCGGAGACGCGGGCGACCGCGGCCTCGATGGTGTCGGTCAACTCGCGGTCGACGGTTTCGGATGCCGCCCCCTCGAAGGTGGTGGAAACGGTGACGACGGCACGATCGACGTCGGGCAATTCGCGGACTTCCACGCCATAGAAGGCGGCGAGGCCAGCGACGGCGATCAGCGTGTTCAGAACGAAGGCCATTACCGGCCTGCGGATGAACAGCGCCGTGAAACCTGTATCGCTGGCGGATTTGACGGTTCCAGTCATGAGCCCGCAGCGGCGTCCGCGGCGCGCTGCTCCTGGCCGGCGATGCGAACGTCGCCGCCTTCGCTGACGCTCTGTGTGCCTTCGGTGACCACCATGTCGCCGCTGTCGAGATCGGCGTCGATCAGCACGGTCTCGGTGTTGCGCTGGATGATGCGCACCGGCACCCGTTTGGCCTTGCCGTCTTCCACGGCCCAGACATAGGCGCCGTCCGAACCCCACAGGATCGCCAGCGGGCTGACGGCCGGATAGGTCTCGCCGGGGAATTTCATCATAATGCCGAACGACATGCCGGCGCGCAGCGAATCGGCCGGGTTGGCGATCTTGGCCTTGACCAGCAAGGTGCGGCTCTTCTCGTCGATATGGTTGTCGATGGCCGAAACGGTGCCGGTATAGGCGTTGCTCGGATTGGCGATCGGCGTCGCCGTCAGTTGCGCACCGATCTTGACGGCGGCGGCGAAACGCTCGGGCACCAGGAAATCGACCAGGATCGAGGACCGGTCGTCGAGCGTGGCGACCGCGGATTGATTGGTCACGTAGTTGCCGGCCGAGATTGGCAGGATGCCGACGGTGCCGGCGATCGGCGCCAGGATAGACCGGCGCTGCAGCGCAAGTTCTGCATCCTGGAGCGCCAGCTTGGCGCCTGCCAGCACCACTTCGGCGTCGGCCACGGCGACCGGCGTCGCGGCGTTGGAAGCGCGCAGCGACCTGACGCGGTCGAGCTTGGCTTGCGCATCCTGCAGGGCGAGCTTGGCCCGTTCCTGGGCGATCATTTCGGTCTCGGAATCGAGTGTCGCGATGATCTGCCCCTTGTCGACATGGCTGCCGGATTCGACCAGCAGTTCGGCAAGGCGGCCGGAACTGTAAGGATTGACGGTCACAGAGGCGTTGGCGCGGCCGGTGCCGATCGCCTGGAGACGGTCGTTGATGGTCGCCGAAGTGGCAGCGAGGGCGACCACATTCACCCGCTGGGCGCCGTTGCGGCTACCGGCCTGCCTCGCGCCGGAGGCACCGGTTTCAACCGGGGGCGTCGCGGCATAAGCCCAGTCTATGCCCCAGCGCGCCAGCACTTCGGGAGCGCCGGGGAAAAAGCGCAGCCAAGCGGCTGCCGCCATCACCAGCACCACAGTCGCAAAAACTATCTGTTTCCAGGCGGCCATCGGCACTCCGGTTGGCTAAAACGATCCTTCCGTCCACCGGTTTCCCGAAATGAAGCAGACGCAGCGAGGCTATTGTAAGGCAAGAAGCCGCGCCGATATCGCGTCTTTATGACGAGTCTCAGGTGTCCGCGCACATTAAATCTGCGTAACATTCGAGATTTGGCGCGGCTTGTTCCTGTGTGTTGCTATCCCAGCTGACGGCCATGAGTGCGAGCCCGCCGATCATTCACAATGCCTTCCTCATCCGCAACAGTGGCACGCCCACCCCGCCTCTGTTGTCGACGACTTCTTCAACCGCTTCAAAGCCGCAGGCCCGATAGAGCGGTTCGCCGGCCATGGTCGCCATAAGCTCGACACTTGTGAAGCCCTCGCTGCGGGCGGCGTCCTCGCACAGAGTGAGGATCAGACGCCCCACGCCTCGGCGGGTGAAACTGGGATGCGTATACATGGCACGCACGCGCGCAGCGTCTTTCGTCGGGTCGAGCAGCGCTGCATCGCGCCCGGGGGAACGGTCGCCGCCGTAGAGGGTTGCGCGCCGACTCCACCCGCCGCAACCGGCCAAGATGCCATTTTGCTCCACAATGAAATATGTTCCATCATCAACGAGTTGCGTATCGAGCCCCATGATTGCTCGGCTCGAAGCGATCTGCTCCTCCGTGAGGAACGGCCTTTGAAGGTCGCCGATGGCTGCATTCATCAGTACAGCCAGCGCCGGCATATCGGCACGTGTCGCCAATCGATGGTGTAGGCTGATGCTCGGCATTCTCGGGCAGGTCCAATGCAACCCGCTTTGAACTTAGCACAAGATGTTCACAAAGGCGAAAAAGCCTAAGGCATGGCCGAGGTTGAAGCTTCGCCCTTCGCGGCGGCCTGACACCCAGCCCAGCTAGAGTCCGGATACTAAACTCGCCTGAACAAACCTTCATTCTTGAAACAAGGAGGTCCACTTTCCGCCCATCTCAGCTCTTGGCGGCAGCGCGTCGACCGATTTTTCGACCCCTAGCGCAGGTCTTCCATTTCGCGGATACGGCGGGCGCCCTCTGCTTCCAGTTGCCTGGTCACGGCGCCGATCAGCGTTTCGGCGACGACGAAAAGCGCGGCCGAGGAATCCCACGCCGACGGCACCGCGGTCCGGCCGGCGATGACATGGCGGGCAAAGCGGGCGATCGGCGACAGCCACTGGTCCGTGAACAGCACGATCTGGACGCCGCGCTGATGCGCCTTCTCGGCAAAGCGTACGAGGCTGTCCTGGTAGCGCCTGATGTCGAAGATCACCAGCACGTCGCGCTTGCCCATGTCGATCAGCCTGTCGCGCCACATGCTTTCCTGCCCGGCGAGGTGAAACACATCGGACTGGATGACGGCGAGGTGAGCGGCCATGTAGCGCGCCAGCGGATCGGTGAAACGGCCGCCGATCAGGAAGGTCTTGCCGCGCCGGTCGGCGAGCCTAGCCGCGATGTCGGCGAGCTGCTTGTCGGACAGGTGTCTGAACGTCTCGCGCATATTGGCGAGCGTCGCTTCCAGCATCGGCGACACCGTGCCGCCGCCGGGCGAGGGCGGGTTCAGCGTCCTTATCGCCGGCGACTGCAACTGCGCCGCCAGTTCGTCCTGCAGGCTCGACTGGAATTCCGGATAGTTCTGGAAGCCGAGCCGGGCAACGAAGCGCAGGATGGTCGGCGAGGAGACGCCGGCCGCGGCCGAGAATTCGGCAACCGTCTTCAGGCCGATCATCGGATAGAAGGCGATGAGCGTCTGGGCCGCGCGCCGCTCGCCGGCCGGCATCGTGCCGATGCGGTCGGCAATTAATTCCGCAATGCTGGAAATCATCTTATCCCCACCCCTGGCTTGGCCCACGGTCTTTTCCGAAATCGCATTTGACAAAGCCTGACAAACTGTATGAAATCATCCACAGGGACGCAATGAAACAAAATACGTAACATACGATACAGCGCTCCCAGGGGACGACAGGACTATGGAGACAGCGCGGCCCGCCAGCCATGCAGCGTCGGATACCGTCGGGGTAACGAACCCGCTGGGATCGAGCCCGTTCGTGCTGACTTGCGATCACGCTTCCAACTTCCTGCCAGCCGAATTCGGCACGCTCGGCCTTGCCGCCGAGGACCTGTCCCGCCATATCGCCTGGGATCCCGGCGCGCTGCCGGTCGCGCGGCGCATGGCGCAAGCGCTCGATGCGACGCTGATCGAAACCCGCATTTCGCGCCTCGTCGTCGACTGCAACCGGCCGCTCGACGCACCCGACCTTGTGCCGCCGGTTAGCGAAACCACTGTCATACCGGGCAATACCGGCCTGTCGGACGAGCAGCGGGCGGCGCGCGTCGCGCTGTCATGGCAGCCGTTTCATGCCACCGTCGAGCGCATCGTCGACGACAGGCTGGCGCGCGGACAGGAGACCCATCTGGTTTCCGTGCATTCCTTCACGCCCGTCTACAAGGGCCGCAACCGGCCCTGGCACATCGGCATCATCCATGACGACGATCGCCGGCTGGCATCACCGCTGATAGCGGCGCTCAGGCGGCTTGCCAGCGTCACCGTCGGCGTCAACGAGCCCTATTCGCCTGCCGACCGGGTCTATTTCACGCTGGAACGCCATGCGCGCTCGCGCGGGCTTCCCTGTGCGATGATCGAAATCCGCAACGACGAAGTCTCCGGCGAGGCCGGGCAGCGGAAATGGGCGGATCTGCTCACGGGCATTTTTTCGGATCTGGAACCAGAGGAGGCCACGCGGCCCAGATCGCATTCAGTCAGGAAGTCAGTCCAATCGGCCAGCTGAAAATCAACAGGGGACACCAAAATGGCAGCACCGGGTTATACAGACGTTGACAAGAAGGAGGACCTCAAGGTTCTCCACGGAATGGGCTATGCCCAGGAACTGTCGCGAAGCATGAGCCGCTTCTCGAATTTCGCGATCTCATTCTCGATCATCTGCATTCTATCGGGCGGCATCAATTCCTTCGCGCAGGCGACGTCGTCGATCGGCGGCGCGGGCGCGGGTATCGGCTGGATCGTCGGCTGCGCCGTTTCGGGATTTTTCGCTCTCGCCATGGCACAGATCGCCTCGGCGTTCCCAACCGCCGGCGGCCTCTATCACTGGTCGTCGATCCTCGGAAACCGCTTCACCGGCTGGCTTACCGCCTGGCTCAATCTGCTCGGTCTGATCACCGTGCTTGGCGCGATCAACATCGGTACCGCCTTCTTCTTCGTCGGGACTTTCGGCGCGGCTTTCGGCATCACCGGGACGCCGGGTGAAATCGTCGGTTTCGTCACCTTCATCACCGTCCTCCAGGCACTGCTCAATCACTTCGGCATCAAGCTCACGGCCATGCTGACGGACGCTTCGGGCTTCCTCATCCTGGGCGCCACGGCGGTTCTGATCGTAGCTTGCCTGGTGTTCGCGCCCGCGATCGACATCACGCGGCTATGGACGTTCACCAACTATTCGGGCGATGCTGGCGGCGGCGTTTTTCCGCAGACCGATTCCATGAGCTACCTCTTCCTGCTCTGCCTGCTCCTGCCGGTCTACACCATCACCGGCTACGACGCGTCGGCGCACACGTCGGAAGAAACGGTCAAGGCAGCGCATTCCGTTCCGCGGGCGATCGTTTCGTCGGTGCTCTGGTCCTCGCTGATCGGCTGGGTAATGCTATGCGCGATCGTCCTGGCCATTCCGGACCTGGCGGCCGGCGCCAAGCAGGGCTGGAGCGTCTTCTTCTTGACCATGGATGCAATCCTGCCGGTCTGGCTGAAAGAGCTGCTCTACCTGGCAATCCTGCTCTCGCAGTTCCTCTGTGGTCTCGCCACGGTGACATCGGCATCGCGTATGTTGTTTGCCTTCTCCCGCGACGGCGGCATGCCCGTCGGATCGGCCGGGCTCGCCAAGGTCAGCCCAACGTGGCGCACGCCAGTCAACGCAATCTGGACCGCCGCGATCCTGGAGATCATCTACGTCTTTCTCGCCCAGTTCGTCTCCATCGGCGGCACCAACATCTACACCATCGTCGTCAACTCGACGCTGGTCTTCCTGTTCCTTTCGTTCATCATTCCGATCGTCCTCGGCATGATGACCTTCGGAACGGCGAAATGGCCGAAGCCGGGTCCATGGAATCTCGGTGCCGGCCTGTTCAGGCTGTTCTGCGCCCTTTCGGTCGTCGGCATGGTGATCATCTTCTACATCGCCATTCAGCCGCCGAACGACAAGGTGCTTTACATCACCTTAGGCTTCATCGTGCTGACAGCCGTGCTCTGGTTCGGTTTCGAAAACCGCCGTTTCCGTGGCCCGCCAATCGGCGATCAGATCGCCAAGCGCCAGGCTGCCATCGCGGCCGCCGAATTGGCAGTCGGCGAGACCGGTCACTGACATCGACCTTCATGACCATGGCCGGCATTGTGCCGGCCATGGTTCGTTTGCCCCTTATCAATCGACAAGCGCTGGAGTGCCAAAGGAATGGCCGGGAATTTCTCGTTCGATCAGTTGAAGAAAGCGGTCTCCAGCAGCGAGATCGACACGGTGCTGGCTTGCATCGTCGATATGCAGGGCCGGCTGGCGGGAAAACGGTTCCTGGCGCAGTACTTCGTCGATTCCGCGCATGACGAGACGCATGGCTGCAACTACCTGCTGGCCGCCGACATCGATATGGAGCCGGTGCCGGGCTACAAGGCGGCAAGCTGGTCGAAAGGCTATGGCGACTTCGTCATGAAGCCGGATCTCGCGACGCTGCGGCGCATTCCATGGCTGGAGAAGACGGCGCTGGTGATCTGCGACGTGCTCGACCATCACACGCATGACGACCTGCCGCACTCGCCGCGCGCCATCCTGAAGAAGCAGGTCAAGCGGCTGAGCGAGCGCGGCTATATCGGCTATTTCGCGTCCGAGCTCGAATTCTACCTGTTCAACGAGACCTACGATTCCGCCCGCAAGAAGCACTGGCAGGGCCTCGACACCGCCTCGCCCTATATTGGCGACTATCAGATCGGGATCACCACCAAGGAAGAAGGTGTCATGCGCCGGCTTCGCAACGAGATGGAAGCCGCAGGCATTCCGATCGAGAATTCCAAGGGCGAGTGGGGCCCGGGCCAGGAAGAGATCAATGTGCGCTATGCCGAGGCGCTCGATATGGCCGACCGCCACGTCATCCTGAAGAACGGCGCCAAGGAGATTGCCGAGTCCGAAGGCAAGTCGATTTCCTTCATGTCCAAGTACAATTATGGGCTGGCCGGCAATTCCAGCCACATCCATAATTCGCTGTGGAGCGCCGACGGCAAGACGCCGCTGTTCTTCGATAAGAATGCCGAATGGACGCTGTCGACGCTCGGCCAGCAATGGGCGGCCGGACAGTTGAAATACGCCAAGGAATTCACCTGGTTCCTGGCGCCGTACATCAACTCCTACAAGCGTTTCCAGGCCGGCACCTTCGCGCCGACCAAGATCATGTGGAGCGAGGATAACCGCACCGCCGGCTTCCGCCTGTGCGGCGAGGGCACCAAGGGCATCCGCATGGAATGCCGCATCGGCGGCGCCGACTTGAATCCGTATCTCGCTTTCGCGGCGCTGATCGCCGCCGGTCTTGCCGGCATCGACGAGAAGCTGGAGCTTCAGAAACCCTTCGTCGGCGATGCCTATCAGGCCTCCCGTTTGCCGGAAATTCCAAAAACGTTGCGCGATGCGACGGAGACGCTGACGAAGTCGAAGATGCTGAAGCAGGCGCTCGGCGAAGACGTGCTCGAACATTATGTCCACACCGCAAAATGGGAGCAGTTCGAATACGACCGCCGGATTACGGATTGGGAACTGCACAGGGGGTTCGAGCGGTATTAAGTTGACTTGCGAGCGTTGGCGCCGCCCCTCACGCTTACCCTCTCCCCGTGAAGAACGGGGAGAGGGGCTCGCCGGCGCTGGAGCGCTTCTCTTCTCCCCGTCACTATACGGGAAGAAGGTGCCGGCAGGCGGATGAGGGCAGCGCCAAGCCATGTGATTTTTCGATTGTACAGAAGTGCGAGGACTTAAACGATGGCCGAAACGGTCAAACTCAAATCCCCCGTCGATGGCTCGATCTATGCCGAGCGGCCGATAGCGACAGACCAGGCGGTCAATGCCGCCGTCGAACGCGCCAAGACGGCGCAGGAAAAGTGGGCCGAGACGCCGATCGTCGAACGCGGCAAGTACATGCTTGCGATGCTCGAAGCGCTGGTCGCGATGACCGACGAGATCGTGCCGGAGATCGCCTGGCAGATGGGGCGTCCGGTGCGTTACGGCGGTGAGTTCGGCGGCGTCAAGGAACGCACCAACTACATGGTCGAGATCGCCGAGGCGGCGCTCAGATCGGTGCCGGCCTCCAACCCGAAGGACGGGTTCCGACGCTATGTGAAGAAGGATCCACTCGGCGTGGTCATGGTGATCGCGCCGTGGAATTACCCCTACCTCACCGCGGTCAACACGATCGTGCCGGCGCTGATGGCCGGCAATGCCGTCATCCTCAAGCATGCGGCGCAGACGCTGCTGGTCGGCGAGCGTTTTCAACAGGCTTTCGACAGGGCCGGACTGCCCAAGGGCGTGTTCCAGAACGTCGTGCTCAATCATGTCCAGACCGAGAAGCTGCTTGGCTCCGGCAAGATCGATCACGTCAACTTCACCGGTTCGGTTGGCGGCGGCCGCGCCATAGAAAAGGCCGCGGCCGGCACGTTCATGACGCTCGGCCTGGAGCTTGGCGGCAAGGATCCGGCCTATGTACTGCCGGACGCCAAAATGGACCACGCCGTCGCCAATCTGGTCGATGGCGCGTTCTACAATTCCGGCCAGTGCTGCTGCGGCATCGAACGCGTCTATGTGCATGAAAAAGTCTATGACGAGTTCGTCGAGGGCTTCATCGCGGAGACCAGGAACTATGTCGTCGGCAATCCGCTGGACCAGGCGACGACGATGGGGCCGATGGCGCAGGCGCGTTTCGCCGACCTGATCCGCGAGCAGAAAGCCGAGGCGCTGCGCAAGGGCGCCACCGCGCACATCAACATGAAGGTGGCCAACGACCAGGCCGGCTCGCCCTATCTGGCGCCGGAGGTGCTGACCGGAGTCGACCATCAGATGAGCGTCATGCGCGAGGAAAGTTTTGGCCCTATCGTCGGCATCATGAAGGTGCGCGACGACGAGGAGGCGATCACGCTGATGAACGACAGTCCCTACGGGCTGACAGCCTCGATCTGGACGCGCGATACCGAGCATGCGGTGGCGATCGGCAACCGCGTCGAGACCGGCACGGTGTTCATGAACCGCTGCGACTATCTCGATCCGGCGCTTGTCTGGACCGGCGTCAAGGACACCGGCAAGGGGGCGGGCTTGTCCGCCATCGGCTATGACAATCTGACCAGGCCGAAATCATTCCATCTGCGCGAAGCGATCTGATCTGCCTGAACGCCGCTCAGAGGAGGGGCAATGTCCGAGATACAGCCGTCCACACCATCGTCTCGTCAGGGGCCAGAGGGTATTGGCGGCTACCTCATCGTGCCAATGCTTGGCCTCATTTTCATGCCGCTGGGTGGTCTGGTTCTGCTCGATCACCATATCGGCCTGTCCGAGTATTTTAGCCTACTAACTGGCGCGCAGCAGGTCTTCGTCGTGGCGGAGGTTTTCGGATATCTGGCGATCGCGGTCGCCTGCCCGCTGGGCTTGCTCGTTTTGCTGTTCGGCAAGAAGCGGGCCTTTCCACGCCTTTACATCGTCTGGGCCGCCGTCAGTCCCGTCTCTGTCCTGGCCGCTCTTGCCGCCGCGAGAATCCAAATTGGCGATATCTCTGAGGCGCAAGGCGTGGCTTTGTTCGATGCAGAGACGGCAAGGAGCGTTCAAAGGGCTATCGTTTATTCCGTGATCTGGATTCTATACATGCAGAAATCCCAGCGCGTTCAAAATACCTTCACCCAATAGTCTCCATCCCAACGTCCTGAAATCGAGAAGAAATGTCCAAGCTGTTCTCCAAATGGAACTACCCCACCACCGTCCGCTTCGGCGCCGGACGAATCAAGGAATTGCCCGAGGTGCTTGATGCCACCGGCATCAAGCGGCCGCTATTCGTCACCGATCCCGGACTGGCGAAATTGCCGGTCGTCGCGTCGACGCTGAAGATCCTCGACGATGCCAAAGTGTCCTACGGCGTTTTTTCCGAGGTGAAGCCGAACCCGGTCGACTCCAATCTTACCGCCGGCATCGCGGTGTTCAAGAAAGGCAAGCATGACGGCGTCATCGCCTTCGGCGGCGGCTCGGCGCTCGACCTCGGCAAGCTGATCGCCTTCCAGGCTGGACAGACGCGGCCGGTGTGGGATTTCGAGGATGTCGACGATTGGTGGACGCGTGCCGATTCGGATGCGATCGCGCCGATCATCGCGGTGCCGACCACGGCTGGAACCGGATCCGAAGTCGGCCGCGCCGGCGTCATCACCAATGAAGCGACGCACACCAAGAAGGTCATCTTCCATCCGAAGCTCCTGCCGGCGATCGTCATTGCCGATCCGGAACTGTCGGTCGGCATGCCGGGCTTCATCACCGCCGGCACCGGCATGGACGCACTCGCTCACTGCCTCGAGGCCTATTGTGCGCCGGGATATCACCCGATGGCCGACGGCATTGCGGTGGAAGGTATCCGGCTCGTCTTCGAGAACCTGCCGAAGGCCTATGCCAATGGCAGGGATCTTATCGCGCGCGCCCACATGATGAGCGCGGCGGCGATGGGCGCTGCGGCATTCCAGAAAGGGCTCGGCGCCATCCATTCGCTGTCGCACCCGGTCGGCGCGCTCTACGACACCCATCACGGCATGACCAATGCGGTGTTCATGCCCTATGTGCTGGCTTTCAACCGCGAGGCGATCGAGGACCGCATCGCGCGGCTCGCCGCCTATTGCGGCATCAAGGGCGGTTTCGATGGTTTCGCCAAGGCGATCATCAAGCTGCGCAAGGAATTGAAAGTGCCGCATGCTCTGCCGGGCCTGATCAAGGGGCTCGACATGGACAAGAAGCGCAAGGCGCTGATCGCCGACATGGCGGTGGTCGATCCGACAGCCGGCGGCAACCCGGTCAAGCTTACCAAGAAGGCGGTGCTCAGCCTGCTCGAAAACGCCATCGCCGGCACCGTGTGAGGCGATTTTCGGGGCCGAAAGTTGATCTGGAAAAAGGGGTACAAAAATAAGGGGAGGGGATGAAGGGCAAGGCACAAACTAATTAGCCGGAAAAACAATCGTGGGGCGATTGCTACGTCAAGTTAAAAAGAGTTTACTTTTCGCTCTGCGAGCAGCCGGTTTCACAAAGCTTTCATCCGGCTGTCACACGAAAACGATACCGCATCGCAGGCGTCCAACGGCGTCAGTTCAACGGAGAGAACACATGTTCAAATTCACGGGGAAAGTGCTTTCCCTTTCGGCCGCGGCGCTTTTCGCGTCGACGGTGATTTCGTCCGCGGCACCGCTGGACGATCTCGTCAAGGCCGCAAAGGCCGAAGGCCAGCTCACCACCATCGCTTTGCCGCATGACTGGTGTGGCTACGGCGACGTCATCGCCGGCTTCAAGGCGAAATATCCGGAAATCACCGTCAACGAACTCAACCCCGACGCCGGCTCCGGCGACGAGGTCGAGGCAATCAAGGCCAACAAGGACAATAAGGGCCCGCAGGCGCCCGACGTCATCGACGTCGGCCTGTCCTTCGGTCCGACCGCCAAGGCCGACGGCCTGTTGATGCCTTACAAGGTGTCGACCTGGGACTCGATCCCCGACAGCGCCAAGGATGCCGACGGCGCCTGGTACGGCGACTATTACGGCGTGCTCGCCTTCGAGGTTAACAAGGATCTGGTCAAGGAAGCACCCACCGACTGGGCCGATCTGCTGAAGCCGGAATTCGCCAACTCGGTCGCCCTTGCCGGCGATCCGCGCGCCTCGAACCAGGCGATCCAGGCCGTGTATGCCGCCGGTCTGTCGTCGGGTGCCGCCGCTGGCGAAGCCGCCGGCACCGCCGGCCTCGACTTCTTCAAGAAGCTCAACGCCGCCGGCAATTTCGTTCCGGTCATCGGCAAGACCGCGACGCTTGCCCAGGGCCAGACGCCGATCCTCGTCACCTGGGACTATAACGCGCTCTCCGGTCGCGATACGCTGAAGGGCAACCCGCCGGTCGACGTGATCGTGCCGAAGACCGGTGTCGTCGCCGGCGTCTATGTGCAGGCGATCAGTGCTTTCGCGCCGCATCCGAACGCGGCCAAGCTGTGGATGGAATATCTCTATTCCGACGAAGGCCAGATCGGCTGGCTGAAGGGCTATTGCCACCCGATCCGCTTCAACGATCTCGCCAAGAACGGCAACGTCCCGGCGGACGTGCTGGCCAAGCTGCCGCCAGCCGAGTCCTATGCGGCCGCGGTGTTCCCGACGCTCGACGAGCAGGGCAAGGCCAAGGAAACCATCACCAAGAACTGGGACGCCGTCGTCGGCGCCAACGTCAAGTAAGCTGTGAAATCGATCCGGGCGGCCGCAAGGTCGCCCGGATGTCCTCGAAGACGGTAGCCGGCGCATGACCGATCTCTCGCTTTCCAATCAGACCATGGCGGGGAAAGCCGCGCCTCCCGCCGAAGCGCGCAGTATCAGGCTGCCGACGCAATGGCTCGGCGTTGCGCCGTTCTTCATCTTCGCCATCATGTTCCTGATCCTGCCCACGCTCTACCTGATGCTGGGCGCATTCCAGAACGATGCCGGCGAATTCACGCTGGAAAACATAGCCGCGCTGTCGCAGGCAAATATCGTCGCCGCCTATTGGATATCGATCAAGGTCAGTCTGGCTTCGTCGCTGATCGGCGCCTTCGCGGGACTGGCCATCGCGATCGCCATCGTGCGCGGCGGTTTGCCCGAATGGATACGCTCGGGAACGCTGACCTTTTCGGGGGTGGCTTCAAATTTCGCCGGCGTACCGCTGGCCTTCGCCTTCATAGCCACGCTTGGCCGGCTCGGACTGGTTACCGTCCTGCTCAATACGCTGGTCAGCTTCAACATCTATGCCCATGGCTTCAACCTGCTGTCATTTTGGGGACTGACGCTCACCTATGTCTATTTCCAGATCCCGCTCATGGTGGTCATCATCGTGCCGGCGATCGACGGGCTGAAGAGAGAATGGGGCGAGGCGGCGGCGACGCTCGGCGCCACCCAGGCGCAGTACTGGCGCATGGTCGTGATACCCGTGCTGTGGCCGAGTTTTCTCGGCACCGTCATCCTGCTCTTCGCCAACGCCTTCGGCGCCATCGCCACCGCCTATGCGCTGACCGGCTCCTCGCTCAATATCGTGCCGATACTGCTCTATGCGCAGATACGCGGCGATGTGCTGCACAACGCCCATCTCGGCTATGCCATCGCCTTCGGCATGATCTTCATCACCGGGCTGGCCAACATCTTCTACATCTGGTTCCGGACACGCTCGGAGAGGTGGCTCAAATGAAGGCCGGCAGATTCTGGGCGTGGGTCGTCTTCCTCCTCGGTGCGGCTTATTTCTTTATACCGCTGATCGCGACGATCGAGTTTTCGCTGCGCATGCGCCGCGGCGTCTATTCCTTCGATGCCTACAAGGTCGTGCTTGGCGACAGCCAGTTCCAGACAACCTTCATGTATTCGGTGATCGTGGCGGTTTTCACCATCCTGCTCGGCGTGCTGATCGTTGTGCCTACCGCTTACTGGATCCGGCTGCGTTTGCCCCAGCTTCGGCCGGTGGTCGAGTTCATCACCTTGTTGCCGCTGGTCATACCGGCAATCGTCATCGTTTTCGGCTACATCAGAATGTACGGCTCGAATTCGCCACTGCCGTTCCTGTCGAACAATACCGCCACCAACGCGCTGCTGGTCATCGGCTACGCAGCGCTGGCGCTGCCCTACATGTACAGGGCCGTCGACACCGGACTGCGCACCATCGACGTGCGCACGCTGACCGAAGCGGCACAGATCCTCGGCGCCGGCTGGGGCACGATCGTCACCCGCGTGATACTGCCGAACGTGCTGATTGCGGTGCTGTCGGGTGCCTTCCTCACCTTCGCTATCGTTATTGGCGAGTTCACCATGGCGAGCCTGCTCAACCGGCCTGCCTTCGGGCCGTATCTCCAGAATCTGGTTGCCAACCGAGCTTACGAGCCGGCGGCGCTGTCCATCATCGCCTTCGTGATCACCTGGGGTTGCATGTCGCTCATCCAGGTGCTGTCGCGGTTCGCGCCGAAATCTGCTAACCGCCCAAACTGATCGCAAAGCACTGATCGAAAGAAAGAACATGGCCGAGCCATTCCTCTCCATCCAGCATGTGCGAAAGTCCTTCGGCGCCACCACCGTGGTGCAGGATTTCAACCTCGACGTGGAACCGGGCGAGTTCGTCTCTTTCCTGGGGCCGTCGGGTTGCGGCAAGACCACCGTGCTGCGCATGGTCGCCGGCTTCGAGGAGCCATCGGCGGGCAAGATCGTCGTCGCAGGCAAGGACATCACCAGGCTGAAGCCGAACCAGCGCAATATTGGCATGGTGTTCCAGGCTTACGCGCTGTTCCCCAACCTGACGGTGGCGCAGAATATCGCCTTCGGATTGAAGGTGGCAGGCATGCCCAGGGCCGATGCCGACAAACGCGTCGCCGAGATGCTCGATATCATCAAGCTGCCGCAGATGGGCGACCGCTATCCTTACCAGCTCTCCGGCGGACAGCAGCAGCGCATCGCGCTGGCCCGCGCCATCGCGCCGAAGCCGAAACTGCTCTTGCTGGACGAGCCGCTGTCGGCGCTCGACGCCAAGGTGCGCGTGTCGCTGCGCGAGGAAATCCGCTCGATCCAGAAGAAGCTCGGCATCACCACCATCTTCGTCACCCATGACCAGGAAGAGGCGCTGTCGATCTCGGACCGCATTGCCGTGATGTATGGCGGCAAGGCCGAACAGGTCGGCACGCCGTTCGAGATCTACAACCGGCCGGCGACCAAATTCGTCGCCAATTTCGTCGGCACGCTGAACGTGCTCGAAGGCACCGTCACCGATGTCGCGGCAGGCACGGTGCGCGTCAATTCCGAACAGGTCTCGCTGAAGGGCAAGCTCAACGGCTCGAAGGCCGGCGACACGCTGTCGCTGGCGCTGCGGCCGGAAGCCATTTCGCTCGGCCGCCAGCCCGGCCGTGACTCCAGTCTTTCAGGCGAAATATCAGAGGTGCATTTCCTCGGCTCGGTGATCCGGGTTCGCGTCGGCATCGGCGGCAACACGGTTTCGCTCGACACGTTCAACAGTCCGGCAACGCCGCCGCCGGCGGTTGGGGAAAAAGCGGAGATTTCGTTCTCGTCGGGCGACATGCTGGTTTTGCACTGAGCCGTGCCGATATTCAGATGAGGCCGGCCTGATCTGAATCTCAACACAACTGGCACATGAAGGATCAGCCCGGCGCGACGAAGGGCATACGGCAGTGTCCGGGGGCGGAGCTGACAGGCCCGTCGGGCGGAGTGGCTAAATCAACAGCTTACAGCCGGCTTGCCACTGCCGCCAGCGCCGCTTCACGGCTATAACAGGCCATGGCCCTGTTCGAACTGACGCTGGTTCTGCTGTTGATCGCCGTCGCGCTGACGGCATTGTCGCGTCGCGTGCAGGTTCCCTATCCGTCCTTGCTGGCACTGGCGGGCGCGGGCATCGCCTTCGTACCTGGCGTGCCGATTATAGAGATCGACCCGGAACTGGCGCTTGCATTGTTCATCGCGCCGGTTCTGCTCGATGCCGCCTATGACACATCCTTGCGTGACCTCAATCGTTATCGCGTACCGCTCGTGCTGCTGGCGCTCGGAGCCGTCCTCTTCACGACGATGGCAGTGGCGCTGGTCGGGTGGAAGATGGCAGGCCTGCCGGTCGCGGCCGCCATTGCGCTCGGCGCCATCGTTGCGCCACCCGACGCCGTCGCAGCCTCGGCCGTGCTCGGCCAGTTCAAGGTGCCGCACCGCATCACCGCTATCCTGCAAGGCGAAAGCCTGCTCAACGACGCGACCGCGCTGCTGATCTACCGCATCGCGGTGGGCGCGGCACTCGGCCCGGTCCTGCTGAGCAGTGCGGCGCCCATGATTGCGCTGTCGACGGTTGGAAGCCTTGTCGCGGGCTACGTGCTCGGCCGCTTGTCGCTTGCCACGCTCAGCCGCATCGAAGACGCCGCGAGCGGGACGGTGGTGCAGTTCGCAGGCACTTTCGGCGTCTGGATCCTGGCCGACAAGCTCGGACTTTCCGCCATCATCACCATAGTCGTCTACGCCATGACCATCGCGCAGACGGCGCCGCGCCGTATGTCGGCAAGAAAGCGCATCAGCTCCTACTCGGTCTGGGAAACCGCCGTCTTCGTGCTCAACGTGCTGGCTTTCGTGCTGATGGGCCTGCAGGCGCGGTCGATCGTGGAGCGGCTGACCGGCGCCGGGCAGACCAGCGCATTCCTGTTTGCCGCGGCGGTTCTGGCCGTCGTCATCGTTTCGCGTTTCGTCTGGGTGATGGGCTGCGGCGTGATCATCCGGCGGCTTGCCCGATCCGGGAACGCGGACCGGCAGAGGGATGCGCCCTCGGTCCGTGGCGGCGTGCTGATCAGCTGGTGCGGCATGCGCGGACTGGTGACGCTGGCGGCGGCGTTTGCCTTGCCGCAGGACTTTCCCGGGCGCGACCCGATCGTGCTCGCCGCATTCACCGTCGTCCTCGGCACACTGGTGCTGCAAGGCGTGAGCCTCAAGCCGCTGCTGCACATCCTCGATCTTGAGCCGGACGAGACGGTCGACCGGGAGGTTGCGCAGGCGCGTGTCGCCATCATGCAGGCCGCGCTCAATGTGTTGAGCCGCAAGACGTCGGATGCGGCGGCCGCGGTGCGGGAGCAATATGCCGCCCAGCGCACCATCGCCGAAAATCCCGAGGATGCCCAGGCAGCGACCGAGTATGACAGGCTGCGCCTCTATGCCATCAAGAGCCAGCGCGATCAGCTGGAGGAGCTGCGCCGAAACGGCACGATCGGCGACGAGGCCTATCACCGCCTGGAGGAGGAGATCGACTGGACGGAACTGGCGGCTTCGCCGGCCGGCCGGTTCCAACCGCTGACGACCTAGCCGCTGGCCTAGCTCCGCCATTCGCCCGGCACATTGCAACCGATCCGCCGAACCGCTACTGCCTTCGTCGAAATTGAGCCGGATAAGCAATGAAGCTGGTCAGCTACAACATCCAGTACGGGTTCGGCAGCGACGGCCGCTACGATCTTTCGCGCGCCGCGCGCATCGTTGACGGCGCCGACATCGTTGCGCTGCAGGAAGTCGAGCGGCACTGGCAGCGCAGCAATCATGACGACCAGCCAGAACTGCTTTCGCGGCTCTTGCCGGACTACCACTGGGTCTACGGGCCAGCCTTCGACATGGATGCCAGCGAGTGGCGCGACGGCCGCCTGGTCAACCGTCGCCGGCAGTTCGGCACCATGGTGCTGTCGAAGCTGCCGATCGTCTGGTCGCGGCTGCATTCGCTGCCGATGCGCCGCACGCTGCGGCCGCTCAATACCCGCAACGCGGCGCTCGAGTGCATGATCCGCACGCCGGCCGGCCCGGTGCGGGTGCTGTCGCTGCATCTCGCCCATATCGCGGCCGAGGAACGGCTGGAGCAGATAGACTATCTCTTGGCGCAGCACAGCCGGGCGCCGTTCGATGGCGGGCCGTGGAGCGGCGCCGATGACGAGCCGTCGCGCAACTGGACACACGGCGAGCCAGAACCGGAAAATCCGCTGGCGGCGATCTGGCTGGGCGATTTCAACATGGAGCCAGGCAGCGCCGAATACCGCCGCATCGTCGGCAACACGCCCTATCATCGCGGAGCGGCCTATCTCGACGGTTTCGTCGATGCTGCTGCTGTTGCCAGCGAGCCGAGCGGCGATTTCCATACCCATGTAAAGACCATCGACGGCCAGCTCGCAAAGCGTCGGCTCGACCATTGCTTCGTCGGCGGCATGTTCGCCGGGCGCGTTCGCTCGATCAGCGCCGACATCGGCGAGGTCGCGTCGGATCATTTCCCGTTGCGGGTCGATATCGACCTGGAAACGCCGGGCATCAGCACCATTCCCGGAGGCCGATGAGCCGCACATGACGCTCTTCGTCTTCTTCGCGGTGCTTGCCGCCGCCGCTATGCACGCGATCTGGAACGCGCTGGTCAAGGTCCATCTCGACCGCTTCCTGTCGATCACGCTGATGACGCTCGGCATGGGCACCGCCGCACTCATGGTGCTGCCCTTCGTCGAGGTGCCGCGGGCCGAGGTCTGGCCCTACATAATCGCCTCGGTGTTCTTTCACATGGGTTACCGCACGTTCCTGATCGGCGCCTACCGGGCCGGCGATTTCGCCCAGACCTATCCGCTGGCGCGCGGCACGGCGCCGCTGCTGGCAGCCCTTGGCGGCATGTTCGTCGTCGCCGAGGTTCCGGCGCCGCTTGCCATTCTGGGTATTTTCCTGTTGTCGGCCGGAACACTGGTGATGTCGTTTCGCGGCGGTGCGCATCTGGAAAGGCTGAATCTGCGCGCTGTCGGCTTCGCGTTGTGCACCTCGATCTTCATTGCCAGCTACACGCTGTCCGACGGCAGCGGCGCGCGGCTGGCCGCAACCGCGCAGAGCTATGCCGCCTGGCTGTTCATCTGCGATGCTTTTGGGGCCCTGGCGGTGTGCCTCGTCTTCCGTGGGCCGAAAGCGCTGCCGGTGCTGGCGCGGGACTGGAAAGCCGGGCTGTTCACCGGCGTGCTCAGCGGTGCCGCCTACTGGATCGTGATGTGGGCGATGACCAAGGCACCGATCGCCTCGGTGGCCTCGCTGCGCGAAACCTCGATCCTGTTCGCCATGGTGATCTCGGTCTTCGCGCTCGGCGAGAAGATGACAGGCTGGCGCGGCGCTGCCGCGCTCAGCATCGTCGCCGGTGTCGTGGCGCTCCGGCTGGGTTAGCTGCCGTCACCCGAGTACCGTCATCACCTGGCCGCGCCGTTCCGGACTGAAGCGGATGACGACGATGATGCAGATTGCGACCACGCCGGCAAAAAGCGCCAGCGCGTAGCCATAGCTGCCCCCAGCGGCTTCGGCGATGCCGGCCTGGTATGGGCCGCCATAGGACGCGGCGAGATTGCCGGCCTGGTAGATAAAGCCGGGCAAGGTCGCGCGCACGGATCCGGGTGAGAGCTCGTTGAGGTGCACCGGGATAACGCCCCAGGCACCCTGGACGGCCACCTGCATGACGAAGGCGCCGATGGCGAGCATGAAGGGGGTCGAGCTGTAGGCCCATAGCGGGATCGAAGGCAACGCGATCAGGCATGCGAGCGTAATGGCGTTGACGCGGCCGATCTTTTCGGACAACGCGCCGAACGCCAGGCCGCCGACGATGGCGCCGATGTTGGCGACGATCGTGATCCAGCTCACCGTCTGCGGATCGAAGCCATGCTGCTTCTTCAGGAAGGTCGGGTAGAGGTCCTGCGTGCCGTGGCTGAAGAAATTGAAGAACATCATCAGCACGACGGCGTAGAGCGCGATGCGCCAGTGCTTTTGCAGTGTCTCCAGCAGGCCCGGCCTGGCGGTCTCCCGCGCCTCGACGAAGGCCGGTGATTCCGGCACATGCGAGCGGATGAACAGCACGACCAGCGCCGGAACGAAGCTGAGCAGGAACATGGCGCGCCAGCCGATCGTGTAGCCGTAGATCGTCTGCTGGTAGAGCAAACCGTAGACCACCGCTGTCAGGAGGTAACCGGCCGGATAGCCGCATTGCAGGATGCCTGACACCATGCCGCGCGCGCTGGGCGGGATGGATTCCATGGCCAGTGAACTGCCAAGCCCCCATTCGCCGCCCATGGCGATGCCGAACAAGGCGCGCAGCGCCAGGAAGATCCCGAGATTGGGTGAGAACGCAGCCAGCGCCCCGATCACCGAGTAGCTGACGATGTTGAGCATGAGGATGGGCTTGCGCCCATATTTGTCGGCGAGCATGCCGAAGAAGAACGCGCCGATGAACCGCATCGCCAAAGTCAGGAACAGCGCCTTGGAAACTGCCGGGACGTCCGTCTGGAATTCAGTTGCAATATCCGTGAGCAGGAATGTCAGAAGGAAGAAATCAAAAGCGTCGAGCGTCCAGCCAAGAAATGAGGCGAGGACAGTTTTCTTCTGCTGGGTATTGAGGGTCAAGACAGTCCTCCCTTGCGACCCCCAAACGACGATATGCCGCCCAGCTGGCAAAAGAGAACAGCGATCAGCCGGCTTTCGAAAAACCGGCGGTCACTTTTTCGTAAGGTCGAGATCGAAAACCATCAGTCCATCGGTGCCACCTTCGAGTGCGGCGACCAGCCTGGCGCCGGCGCGCTGATGCGCTTCATGCGCCAGATAGGCGTCACGAGCGGCGGCATCGCGGAAGTCGATGGTGAAGCCGTGCGTAAAGCCGCGCGCGAACGGCTCCGGGCTGGCATTGGCGCTGAACTCGACTGTGTCCATGCCGTCGATCACCTGCCGCAGAGCCTCGAGATCGGCGTGGATCGCCGCACGCTCGGCGATGCTGGCATCCTTGCGGAATTTGACGAATACACAGTGCCTGATCATCTTCTCGTTCCTTCAAGCCGCGCGGTTGCCGGAAAACACCGCCGGCGGCAGCGGGTCGCGACCAAGCACCAAATCGGCGCCTTTTTCGCCGACCATGATGGTCGGCGCATTGGTGTTGGAGGAGGGCACGCGCGGCATCACCGAGGCGTCGCAGACGCGCAGCCCTTCGATGCCGCGCAGCCTGAGATCCGGCGTCACGACGGCCATCTCGTCATGGCCCATGCGACAGGTGCCGACGGGATGATGGTCGGTCTTGGAGCTTCGGCAGGCATAGTCGAACAGCTCGTCGTCGCTGGCGAGCGACGGGCCGGGCAGCACTTCGCGCAGCACGTAGGGGGCAAGCGCCTTCTGGCGCATGATCTCGCGCGCCAGCCGCAGTCCCTTGATCGACATGGCGCGGTCATAGGGATCGGACCAGTAGTTCGGATCGATCAGCGGATGGTCGGCCGGATCGCCGCTCTTCAGCCGCACCGTGCCGCGCGAGCGCGGCCGCAGGAAGGCCGAATTCAAGGTGACGCCGGGATTTTTCAGTTTCTCGACGCCGGCCTCGATGCCGGATCCCAAGCCGAGATGGAACTGGATGTCGGGCGAGGCGGCTGTGGGGTCGGCGTACCAGAATCCGCCGGTCTCGAACAGGCTCGAGGCGACCGGTCCGTTCTTGAAAAGCAGATATTGTAGCCCCGCCCAGGCCGTGCGGTGCAGCTTGGCGTAGTTGTCATAGGTGTGGTCGCCGGTGCATTCGGCGATGACGAACAGATCGAGATGGTCCTGCATGTTGGAGCCGACGCCGGGCAGGTCGTGAACCGGCGTAACGCCGACCGATTTCAGATGGTCGGCCGGGCCGATGCCCGACTGCATCAGCAGCTTCGGCGAGCCGATGGCGCCGGACGAGACGATCACCTCGCGTTCGGCGCGCAGGATTGTCTTCTCGCCGCCCGGTCTGTCGACGATTTCGACGCCGACGGCGCGGCCTTTCTCGACGACGATACGGGTCACCAGCACGTCGGTCCGGACAGTGAGATTCCTGCGGGCGCGGATCGGGTTGAGGTAGGCGACCGAGGCGGAGGAACGCCGGGCATCCTTCTGGGTCAGTTGGTAATAGCCGACGCCTTCTTGGGCAGCGCCGTTGAAATCCGGGTTGAAGGGAATGCCCATCTCCTGGCCGGCGCGGAAATAGGCCTCGCAGATCGGCAGCGGCGAAATCGGGTTCGACACGCCGAGCGGCCCCTGGTCGCCATGAAAGTCGTTGGCGTAGCGCTGGTTGTTCTCGGCGCGCTTGAAATAGGGCAGCACGTCGCGATAGCCCCAGCCGGTCAGGCCTTCTTCCTTCTCCCAGGCGTTGTAGTCGCGGGCATTGCCGCGCGTATAGATCTGGGCGTTGATGGAGGAGCCGCCGCCGACCACCTTGGCCTGCGTGTACCAGAAGACACGATCCCTCATGTGCCTCTGCGGCACCGTCGACCAGCCCCAGGACGCAATGCCCTTGGTCATCTTGGCGAAGCCCGCCGGCATATGGATATAAGGATGCCAGTCCTTGCCGCCGGCTTCCAGCAGCAACACGGAATTCATCGGATCCTCGCTCAGCCGGTTGGCCAGAACGCAGCCGGCCGGGCCGGCGCCCACGATGACGTAGTCGGTCATGACACTATCCACTTACAGCCGCGGCACGGAGAGCGCGCCGTCGACATTGATGATCGATCCGGTCGAAAAGCCGAGCCTGCCGGCGGCAAGCGTCGCCACCACAGCGCCGATGTCTGACGCTTCGCCCCAGCGTTTTGCCGGCACCAGGCCACCATCGATGAGCGCATCGTATTTGGCGGTCACGCCCGCCGTCATGTCGGTGCGGATGATGCCGGGCCGCAGCTCGAACACGCCGATATTTTCGGGGGCGAGCCTGAGCGCCAGGTTTTTCACCCACATCGAAAGCCCGGCTTTCGAGATGCAGTAATCCGGCCGCTCCGGCGAGGCCATTTCGGCGCTGACGGAGGTGATGGTGATGATCGACCGGGGATGATCGACCGGTAGAGCCAGCATCGCCTTGGCGACGGCCTGGCTGAGGAAGACCGTGCCGCGCAGGTTGATGCCCAGTATGCGGTCGAAATTTTCAGGCTTGAGCTCCAGCAGGTCGCCACGCACCACGGCGCCGACGCCGGCATTGTTGACCAGGCAGTCGATGCGTCCGAAGGCGCTGATCGCGGCTTCGACGAGTGGAGTGTGGCTTGCGAGATCGGCGATGTCGCAGCTGACATAGGCGAATTTTGCGTCGCGGGCGGCGATGTCGGCAGCAAGTTTGTCATCGGGGTTTTCAGCGAGGTCGGCGACCAGAATGTCGAAGCCGGCATCGGCAAGCGCCTCGGCACAGGCGAGCCCAATGCCGCGCGCGCCTCCGGTGACGATAGCAGCGGGGCGGGTCATTGGAGCGCAGCCTTGCGGATGTCGGCGCCGCCCCTCATCGCCCTGCCGGGCACTTCTCCCCGTATAGTGACGGGGAGAAGGATGCCTTCTTTCTTCTCCCCGTTTACGGGGAGAAGGTGCCGGTAGGCGGATGAGGGGCCGCGCAAGCCTGTCATAGCGCGCTCTTGCGAATATGCTCGGCCACCCTCAATGCCTGGGCGGCGATCGACAGCGCCGGGTTGACCGCAGCCGAGTTCGGCAAAAAACTGCCGTCGACGACGAACAGGTTCGGGTGGTCGAAGGCACGGCAGAACGGGTCGAGCGGCGCGGTGGCCGGGTCATCGCCCATCCTCACCGTGCCGCACTGGTGCGACGGCGTGCGCTTGTCGAAGGGGCGCGACAGCACGATCGGGTAGCCGCAGGCACGGAAGTTTTCGCGCATCACCTTGGTCAGCCCGTCGAGCGACTGCATGTTGGAGCGCCGCCACTGCATGACGGTGTCCTTGCCGTCGACCATGATGCGGCTCTCTGGATCAGGCAGGTCCTCGCACATCAGGTACCAATCGATGGCGTGGCCGGCCATGAAATCGAGCGCGAATTTCGGCGCGAACTTTATATTGGCCCTCAGCATGTTGCCATCGATCTTGCCGAGCAGCTGGACGTTGCCGAGCGGCTTGCCGCCCTTGCCGTCGGACAGATAATAGTCGTTGAGCATCAGCGTCTTCTGGTAGACGGCGTCGTTGCGGCGGCGCGGATCGATGGCCAGCATGGCGCTGGAATTGTGATTCATGAAATTGCGGCCGACCTGGTCGGAGCGGTTGGCAAGGCCTTTGCCGTCAGCAGAGGGCGAGCGCAGCAGGATGACGGCGGAATTGACCGCGCCGGCGGCGAGGATGACCAGCCTAGGCGACACTTTCTTCAGCGCGCCATTCTGCCGATAGTGGATGGCCGCTATGGTTTTGCCGTCGGGCGAGGCTTCGAGGTACTCGACATGGGCGCCGGTTTCGAGCCGGATGTTGGCGTCTGCCAGGGCTGCCGTCAGCGGCCCCGATTGCGCGTCGATCTTGCCGTGGCCGGTGTTGGGGAAAGCATCCCAACCGGTCTTGCCCTCCTTCAGCCAAGTGTCGATGTCGACGCCGAGCGGCAGTGAGGCCGGGTGCAGGCCGAGGCCCTTGAGTTCGGCGCGGGCGCGCGCGATCGGTGCCTCGTCGGGCACCGGCTCGAAGGCATAGGGAATAGAGTGGAACGGCTCGGTCGGATCCTCGCCGAGCGTGCCGCGCACGCGAAACAGCTGCTCGGCCCTGGAATACCAGGGCTCGAACTCCTCATACGAAAACGGCCAGGCCGGCGAGACGCCGCCAAAGTGCTCCATGGCGGAAAAGTCTTCTTTGCGGTAGCGGATCAGCACCGCGCCGTAGAATTTCGAATTGCCGCCGACATAGTAATAATTACCGGGATTGAAGGCCGCCCCGCCGGCTTCGCGCCACATCTCCTTCGGTCGATAATGGCCGTCGACGAAGATCGACCGCGTGTCGCGTGCGTGCGGCGTTGCAGGCAACGACTCGCCGCGTTCCAGCATCAGGATCGAGGCGCCGCTGCCGGCGAGGCCGGAAGCGATCGTTGCGCCGCCAATGCCGGAGCCGATGATGACGATGTCGGGGCTGGTCATGGCCTAGAGAATGCGGTTCTCGGTCGCCGGATCGAAGAACACCGCCTTGGTCAGGTTGAAGGCGAGCGGCGTGCTGGTGCCGGGCTGGATGTTGGCGTCGGCGCGCAACCGCGCCACCACGCCTTTGCCGCCGAGATTGGTGACGGCAAAGGTATCGGAGCCGGCCGGCTCGACGACCTCGATATGGCAATCGGCGGTGGCGATGTGCGAGGCGTTGCGCTCGGCACCTTCCGGATCGGTCAATGCTTCCGGGCGGACGCCGAAGATGATCGGCTTGCCCTTGAACGCCGCCAGCCCGGCCGGCGCATTGGCCATCGGCAGCGATATCGGCTGCCGCGCCTCGCGGTCGAGCACGACAGCCAGCCCGCCGCCATTGTCGCCGATCGTCGCTGGAATCAGGTTCATCGCCGGTGAGCCCATGAAATCGGCAACGAAGATATTGGCCGGGTTGTTGTAGATCTCGGCCGGCGTGCCGAACTGCTGCACCTCGCCGTCGCGCATGACGGCGATCTTGGTCGCCAGCGTCATCGCTTCGATCTGGTCGTGGGTGACGTAGACGATCGTCGTGCCGGTGGTCGCATGCAGGCGCTTGATCTCGATACGCATGTCGACGCGCAGCTTGGCGTCGAGGTTGGACAGCGGCTCGTCGAACAGGAACAGTTTCGGGTCGCGCACCAGTGCCCGGCCCATGGCGACGCGCTGGCGCTGGCCTCCGGACAACTGGCTCGGCTTGCGTTGCAGGAGATGGCCGATTTGCAAGACCTTGGCCACCTTGTCGATCGCCTTTTGGCGCTCTGCCGCCGGTACGCCGCGCATCTCCATGCCGAAGGCGATGTTGCCGGCCACGGTCATGTTCGGGTAGAGCGCATAGCTCTGGAACACCATGGCGATGTCGCGCTTGGACGGATGCAGATCGTTGATGGTGCGGCCGTCGACGCGTATTTCGCCCGACGTGATCGTCTCCAGCCCGGCAATGGTGTTGAGCAGCGTGGACTTGCCGCAGCCGGAGGGACCGACCAGCACCAGGAAGCCGCCTTTTTCCAGCTCCAGGTCGATCCCCTTGAGGATCTCGACGTGGCCGAAGCGCTTTCTCAAACCATCAATTTCCAGAAAAGCCATCGGATTATCCTTTGACGGCGCCAGCCATGAGACCGCGTACGAAGTAGCGGCCGGCGAGCACATAAACGAGAAGGGTGGGCAACGCAGCGATCATCGCGGCCGCCATGTTGACGTTGTATTCGACGACGCCGGTCGAGGTGTTGACGACGTTGTTGAGCGCCACCGTCATCGGCATGGAGTCACCGGTGCCGGCGTAGGCGGAAGCGAAGAGGAAGTCGTTCCAGATATTGGTGAACTGATAAATGACCGTGACGACGAAGATCGGCATCGAGTTCGGCAGCATGATGCGGCGAAAGATCTGGAAGAAGGAGGCGCCGTCGACCTGCGCCGCCTTGACCAGTTCCGTCGGGAACGCCTCGTAATAGTTGCGGAAGAACAGCGTGGTGAAACCGATGCCGTAGACGACGTGGACGAAGACGAGATTGACGGTCGGGTTGCCGAGGCCAAAGCTGGTTCCGACCGTGTTCTGCAGCGACACGCCGAAACGGCCAAGGCTGCCGAGGATCGTCGCCATCGGCAGCAGCACGGACTGGAACGGGATGAAGCAGGCGAACAGCATCAGCCCGAACACCAGCGTCGCGCCGCGAAAACGCCATTTGGTCAGCACGTAACCGTTGAGCGCGCCGAGCATGGTCGAGATCAACACGGCCGGAACCACCATCTTGATGGAGTTCCAGAAATAGCCCTTGATGCCGGCGCAGGTGAGCCCGACGCAGGTCTCGCCCCAGGCCTTCAGCCACGGATCGAACGTCGGCGCCTGGGGCAGCGCCAGCATGTTGCCGTTCTGGATCTCGTCCATGGTCTTGAACGAGGTGACCAGCATGACGAACAGCGGCATCAGGTAGAACAGCGCGAATAGCGTCAGCAGCCCGTAGATGACGATGCGGTTGACGACCTTGACGTTGAGGCCGCCGGTGGCCTGGCGGGCGGGAGTGGCGACAGAACTCATCGCGGCTTCTCCCTCAGTTCCGAATAGAGATAGGGCACGATGATGGCAACGATGGTCATGAGCATGATCACGGCGCTGGCCGAACCGACGGCCATTTCGTTGCGCTTGAACGTGTACTCGTACATGAAGTTGGACGGCAGCCAGGCCGAGCCGCCGGGGCCGCCGCTGGTCAGCGCCACGACCAGGTCATAGGATTTGATGGCGAGGTGGGCGAGCACGATGAAAGCCGACAGGAAGATCGGCCGCAGCAGCGGAATGACGATGCGGCGGTAGAGCTGGAAGGTGGTGGCACCATCGATCTGCGCCGCCTTCATGATCTCGCCGTCGATGCCGCGCAGGCCGGCCAGGAACATCGCCATGATGAAGCCGGAGGCCTGCCAGACGCCGGCGATAACCACCGTGTAGATGACGAAATCCTTGTTCTTGATCCAGTCGAAATGGAAGCTCGTCCAACCCCATTGATGCAGCGTCTGTTCGAGGCCGAGGCCGGGATCGAGAAACCATTTCCAGGCAACGCCGGTGACGATGAAGGACAGCGCCATCGGGTAGAGATAGATCGGACGCAGCACGCCTTCGCCGCGGATCTTCTGATCGAGCAGGATGGCCAGGAACAGGCCGAGCGCCAGGCAGATCAGGATGTAGAGAAAGCCGAAAATGCCCATATTGGTGATCGACGTGTACCAGCTCGATGGCGGGTCGGTGTCGAAGGTCCAGCCCCATAGCCGCTGATAGGCGCGCGCGCCCGTGATGGCGTAGGACGGGAAGGTCTTGGAATTGGTGAAGGACAGATAGATCGTCCACAGGATGAAGCCGTAGACGAAGACGATGGTGATGGCGAAGCTCGGCGCCAGCACGATCTTCGGCAGCGCATCCTGCAGGCGCGAACGCACCGAGGCGCGCGGATGGGCGTCATGCTCCGGCGTCAGCTTGATCTGGCTTGTCGCAACCGTACTCATAGGGCTCCTCCCGTCGACGCGCGGCCCACCAGGTTCGCGGACCGAAACCTTCCCCGCCGAAGCGGGGAAGGTGTTTTGCTGCGCGGCGCTTACTTGGCGTCGTCGATTGCCTTGACCAATTCGGTCACAGCCTCGTCCGAGGTCTTGATCTGGCCATGGACGAACTTCGAGACGACATCCTTGTAGGCGTTGGCGACAGCCGGAGGCGCGCCATAGCCCTGGGCGAGCGAACCGAACAGCGTGCCGCCTTCGTTGGCGTGCTTCAGGTCGGCCATGCCCTTCTTGCCGCAAGCGTCGAAATCAGTGTCCGGAACGTCGGTGCGGGCCGGAACCGATCCCTTGACGACATTGAACGCCGACTGGAAGCTCTTGGACAGGGTGGCGGTGGCCAACGCGATCTGGGCGGCCTTGCGGTCGTCCGGAACGTTGAACATGCCGAACATGTCGGAGTTGTAGATCACGGAGCCGTCGGTGCCCGGGAAGCGATAGCACAGGAAGTCGGTGCCGGGGGTCTTCTTGGCGGCGTGAAACTCACCCTTTGCCCAGTCGCCCATGACCTGCACCAGCGCATCGCCCTTGATGACCATGGCGGTGGCGAGATTCCAGTCGCGGCCGGAGAAATTCGGGTCGACATAGGTGACCAGCTTGGCAAGGTTGTCGAACGACTTCTTCATCGTGTCCGACTTGAGAGACTCGTCATCGAGGTCGTTGAAGGCCTTCTTGTAGAACTCGGGTCCGCCGGTCGACAGCACGACCGAGTCGAACATGGTGGCTTCCTGCCAGTTCTGGCCGCCGAGGGCGAGCGGGGTCACGCCTGCCGCCTTGGCCTTGTCGAGCAAGGCGACGAAGTCGTCGAAGGTCTTCGGCTCGATGCCGCCGATCTTGTCCATGACGGCCTTGTTGATCCACAGCCAGTTGACCGAGTGGACGTTGACCGGAGCCGCGACCCATTTGCCTTCGTAGACGGAGAATTTCTGCAGGGCCGCCGGAACGGATTTGTCCCAACCTTCCTTCTTGGCCGTTTCGGTCAGGTCGCCCATGACGCCGGCCGCGGCATAGTCGAGCACGGTGTAGCCGAGCATCTGCGAGGCAGTCGGGTAGTTGCCGGCCGCGACCATCGCCTTCAGCGCGGTCATGGCGGCATCGCCGCCACCACCGGCCACCGGCACGTCCTTCCAGGCATAGCCTTCCTTGGCGAGATCGCCCTTGAGAACGTTCAGAGCAGCCGCTTCGCCGCCCGATGTCCACCAATGCAGCATCTGGACTTCCTTGACGTCCTCGGCATGGGCCGCGAAAGCCAGGCCGGATGCGAGAGCCGTTCCGATAAGCAGTTTGCGCAACATGTACTTCCTCCCTTGTTGCATTACACGACCGGCGAAAGCCCGCCGGGTTCTTCCCAACTCAGCCGACCCACCATCCGGTGCGCTGGCCGCGATGAAACTGGATTGTCTTTTCCTCGGTATAATCCTCTACGGCGCGTTTGCCGAGTTCGCGTCCGAGGCCGGACTGCTTGTAGCCCCCGAAAGGCAGTTCGGGATAACCTTCCATGAACGTATTCACCCAAACCGTCCCCGAACGCACTCCACGCGCCACCGACATGCAGGTGTCGATGCTGGCGCTCCACACGCCCGCCGACAAACCATAGGGCGTGTCGTTGGCGATGTGCAACGCCTTTTCAATCGATTCAAAAGTCAGCACTGACAGTACTGGGCCGAACACTTCCTCGCGGGCGATGGCCATGTCCCCGGCCACGCCGCGGATGATCGTCGGGTCGAGATACTGGCCAGCATTGGAGGCCAGCCGCGTGCCCCCGCTATAGATGCTGCTGCCCTCGTTCTCGGCTGCCTTGATGTAACCCGTTACCTTGGCCAGGTGGTCCGACGAGATCATCGCGCCGACCTTGGTTCCGCTATCGAGCGGATCGCCGACCGTCACCCTGGCGGTGAGCGCCTTGACCGCGCTCAGAAAATCGTCGGCGATCGCCTCATGCACGATCAGCCGGCTGCCGGCATTGCAGCATTCGCCGGCATTGAAGAAGCCGCCGAAGACAGCCGCATCGGCGGCGGCCTCGAGGTCGGCATCGGGGAACACGATCTGCCCGTTCTTGCCGCCGAGTTCCATCGAGACTTTCTTCAGCGATTGCGCGGCGGAGGCCATCGTCATCTTCCCGACGCGGGTGGAACCGGTGAACGAGACCATCTCGACCAGCGGATGGCTGACCATCGGCGCGCCGACATCGGCGCCCAGGCCGGCGAGGACATTGACCACACCGGCGGGCAGCTCGGCCTCGATCAGGATGTCGCCGAGGACGAAGGTGGAGGCGGACGTCATTTCGCTCGGCTTGACCACCGCCGTGCAGCCGGCGGCGAGCGCGAAGGGCAGTTTCTGGCTGACGATCAGGAAGGGGAAATTCCACGGCGTGATGATCGAGACGACGCCGATCGGCTCGCGCAGCACGACGCCCAGCATGGCGTCGCCGAGATTGGCGTAGCTCTCGCCATGCAGCGTCCGGGCAAGCGAAGCGGCATAGCGCCAGATGTCGACGGCGCCGCCGATCTCGCCGCGCGCCTGGGCGATCGGCTTGCCGGATTCCAGCGCATCGAGCCGGGCGATGTCCTCCAGTCGCGCCTCGATCAGGTCGGCCACCTTGAGCAGTATCGCGGCACGCTCGGAAGCCTTCATGCGCGGCCAGGGGCCGGTTTCGAACGCCTTATGCGCGGCCTGCATCGCGGCATCGACGTCTGCCTCGCCGGCCTGTGCATAGCGCGAGACGGTGAAGCCGTGGCCAGGGCTTTTGCGCTCCAGCGTGCGGCCGTCGCGGGCATCGACATGTCTGCCGTCGATCAGCAGCCGATAGGTTTTCGGCGCCGTGGACGCTTCGGCGGGCATTGCGATGTTGAGAGGCGCGTTCATCTGCGTTCGGAATCCTCAGGATCTTGAAAATGCTGGTTTTTGCTTGGCCTTGAACGCACCGACGCCGGCCTTGAGATCGCTGGTCAGTGCGATGAAGCCGCTGGCCAGCGCTTCGGTCGCGGCCGCACTTTCCTCGCCTTCGGCCACCGCGATCATCAGTTTTGCGGCTTCAGTGGCCAGCGGACCGCGCCCGGCGATCTTTTCGGCCCAGGCTTGTGCCTCGGCGAGCGACTTGCCGGTTTCGACTACCTTGTCGACCACGCCCAAGGCGAGCGCTTCGGGGGCGAGAAGTAGCTCGCCGCCGAGAGCCATGCGGCGCACCGTCTGCGCGCCGAACCGGCGCACGGCGCGCTGCGTGCCGGACCAGCCGGGCACGACGCCGATCGACGTTTCGGGAAAGCCGAGCTTGACCTGTGTTTCCGCGACACGGAAGTCGCAGGCGACCGCCAGTTCCAGCCCGCCGCCCAGCGCGTGGCCGGACAGCACGGCAATGGTGGGCTGCCTGAGCCGCGCCAGCCGATCGAAGACGCGGTGGCCGTAGCGCACCCATTGCACCTGGAAATCGGCGGCACTTAATTGCGCCCATGCCTCGACGTCGCCGCCGGCGCAAAAGCCCTTGCCTTCGCCGCGGAGCAGCACGACGCGCACGCCGTCGGCCGTCTCCGCTGCGTCGAGCGCGCTTTCCAGTGCCCGCAGCATCGGAATATCAAGCGCGTTGAATTTTTCCGGCCGGCGCAAGGTGACGATGCCGATGGCGCCATCCTGCTCGAAGCTGACGAGAGGCTCAGCCATGCGCGCCTCCCAGCGAAGCGCCGTCGTTGAGCGACAGGCCGATCGGCCGGTCCTGGTAGAGGGCCGCCGGCATCACCTTGAGGTCGTTGGCGATGCCGAGTGGAATCTCGGCCTGCGCTAGGACATCGCGCTCGAGGTCGATGCCCGGCGCCAGTTCCGTCACCATCAACCCGTCCGGCGTCAGCTTCATCACGCAGCGTTCGGTGACATAGGTGATGTCCTGCCCTTGAGCGACGGCGCGCTTGCCGGAGAAGGAGATGTGCTCGACCTCCGCGACCACCTTCTTGACCTTGCCCTCTTGGTCGATGCGGATGCCGCCGTCGACCAATGAGAGTTTTGCTCCGGCATTGAAGAAGCCGGAGAAGACGATCTTTTTCGCCCGCGCGGTGATGTCGACGAAGCCGCCGGCGCCAGCGGTGACATGCGGCCGCGCCGAAAGTTTCGAGACATTGACCGAGCCGTGGCGGTCGATCTGCAGGAAGGACAGCAGCGAGGCGTCGAAACCCCCGGCCTGGAAATAGATGAACTGGTGCGGCGAAGGCATGATCGCCTCGGCATTCGAGGCGCAGCCGAACTTGAAGTCGAGCAGCGGCACACCGCCGACCGCACCCTGTTCGATCACCCAGGTAACCTTGCCGTGCTGGCCTTCCTCAAGCAGGATGCGCGGCACATTGGCCGAGATGCCGAAGCCGATATTGACCGCCATGCCATCGCGCAACTCCATGGCAACGCGCCGTGCGATGACTTTCTGGACATTCATCTCGGCGTTGCGGAAGCTCGACAGCGGCCGGAATATCTCGCCGGAGATGGCCGGATCATAAGGCGTCAGCGTCGTCTGCAACTGGTCGGGGGCCACCACGATATGGTCGACCAGTACGCCTGGCACGCGCACGTCGTGCGGCTTCAGCGTGCCGTTCTCGACCACACGCTTGACCTGCGCGATGACGACGCCGCCATTGTTGCGGGCGGCGAGCGCCTGTTCGAGCCCGCCGAGATAGGCGCCCTCATGCTCATAGGTGAGGTTGCCGCGCTCGTCGGCCGTGGTGGCGCGGATGATCGAGACATCAGGCACGATAGAGCGGAAATAGAGCCATTCCTCGCCGTCGAATTGCTGCACCGAAACGATCGGCTCGCTGGCGGCGTCGTTCATGGCGCAGCCCTGGTGGCGCGGGTCGGCGAAGGTGTCGAGCCCGACCTTGGTCAGCACGCCCGGCCGCTTGGCGGCGGCCTCGCGGTGCATGTCGAACAGGATGCCGGACGGCACGTTGTAGGCGGCGACCGAATTGTCGCCGATCATCTTCCAGATCTGCGGCGGCTCGGACGAAGAGGGGCCAGATGGATAGGAGCCGCACAAAGTGCGCTTCAGCAGGCCGGGCTTGGCCAGATGGTCGATACCCCTGATGCCGTACATGTCGCCGGCGGCGATCGGATGCAGCGTGGTGATATTCTTTGGGTGGCCCTCGGCGTCGAAGCGCTCGCCGATGGCGGCCAGCACGGCGTCCGGGCAGCCAAGACCGCTCGACGACGACACGGAGACGACCATGCCATCCCTGATCAGGCTCGCTGCCTGCCCGGCGGAAACGACCTTGCTCAATTCATGCTCCCGAGTTTCGGGTCGATCTTTATGGCCTTGCCAGCACTGGCCGATTGAAGCGCGGCTTCGGCCGATGCAAGCGACCAGATGCCGTCCTCTCCGGTGGCGGCGGGCTGGCCGTCGCCGCGGATCGCGCCATGGAATTGGCGCAGCGACCTGACATAGAGGTCCTCGCGGTCGAAGCTCAATTCCTCTTCGCCCTTGGCGGTGCGCAGCAGAACCGAGCCGACCGGCTGCTGCGTCATCACATCCCTGGCGACCAGCGAACCCTCCGAGCCGTGCACTTCGAAGCCGGTGCCGGCGAATCTGGTGGTGAAGCCTTCATGCGACTGGGCGATGACACCCGACTGGAAGCGCCAGATGCACATGGCGCCGTCTTCCAGCCCGCCGCCGGCCATGCCGGCCGACTGCGTAAAGGCCGAAACTTCCACCGGATCGTCGCCGAGCACGAAGCGCAGCGTGTCTGCATCGTGCACGGTGATGTCGAGCACCACGCCGCCGCCCGCTTCGGGCCTGGTGATGCGCCATCCCTGCAGATTCTCCGGCAGATAGACGGAATGGAAAACGCGCGCGGCGATCGGCCTGCCGATGCGGCCGGCGGCAATCGCCTCACGCATGGCGCGGTGCGCGCCGGCATTGCGCAGATGGTGGTTGGTGCCGAGCACGACGCCGGCGGCCTTGGCGGCGGCGACCATTGTGCGTGCATCCGCGCTGGTCAGGGCCAGCGGCTTTTCGCACAGCACATGCTTTCCCGCCCTGATCGCGGCGAGCGCCTGTTCGAGGTGCAACTCATTGGTGGTCGAGATGTAGACGGCGTCGATACCGGATTTGAGCAGCACGTCGAGCGTCGACACAGCGGATGGAATGCCATTTTCCCTGGCATAGGCCGTGGCGCGTTCCGGGCTGGAACTCATCACCACCGAAATCTCGGCGCCATCTTGCGCGCGGATGGCATTGATCATGAATTGCCTGGCGATCGTGCTGGCGCCGATCAGCCCCCATCTGACGCTCATGCCGCGCCTCCGACGGCCGCTGCCCTATTGCGGGTGCGGCGGTCCGGGCCGCAGCTTTCCCTGATCACGAGATTGACGGCCCCGATATGGTCCTCAGCCCGGGTGGTGCCCGACTGGATCATCTTGAGCATGACATGGGCGGCGCGCTCGCCGAGACCGGGGCTATCGACCGCGACACTGGTCAGCGCCGGCATGTAGTGCTCGGCTTCGATCACGTCGTCGAAGCCGACGACGGCGAAGTCCGGCCCCGGCTCGAGGCCTCGCTTGCGCAGCGCCAGCATGACGCCAAAGGCGACGGCATCGTTGAAGCAGAGCGCGGCGGTCGGCGGTTCAGCCATGGCAAGAGCGGTTTCCAGGCAAGCGATGCCGCCCTTACGGCTGGTCTCGCCCTCGATGACCAGCATGTCGCGCGTGTCGATGCCGAGCGTTTCGCAGGCCTCGCGAAAACCACCCACCCGCTCGTGATAGACTACAAGGTCGGATGAGCCGCCGAAGAAGGCCAGCCGGCGGTGTCCTTTGCCGATCAGATGAGCGGTGGCAAAATAGGCGCCGCGGTGATTGTCCGGCGCGATCACCGGGATGCGGCTTTCGGGCAACCGGCGCATGGCGAAGACGATCGGCACGCCGGCCATTTCCAGCCGCCGGAAGGCGCCCGGCGTAGTGCCGCGCGCCGGCGACACGATGAGCCCGGCGACGCCTTGTTCCATCAGTGATTTCAGCACCTCTTCCTGGCGCACTGGATTCTCGGCCGTGTTGGCCATGAAAGGTACGATGCCGGCAGACTGGAAGACGCGCTCCATCCCGACCGCCAGTTCGGCGAAGAAGGGATTGGTGAGATCGTTGATGACCATGCCGATGACGTTGGAATGGGCCTTGCGCAGATTGGCGGCGCCGCGGTTGTAGACGTAGCCGACATCCTCGATCGCCTTGCGCACCTTGACCGCGGTCTCGGGTCGGATCAGTCCGCTGCCCTGAAGAACCAGCGATACCGTCGACTTGGACACGCCCGCCTCGCGGGCAATGTCGAATATCGTCGCCTTGGCCCGGCTGGCCATCCTGATAGTCCTCCCCACTTTCAGCTCAATCTATTGGAACGTTCTAATCACCGCTTCAATCCCGAGTCAATCGAGATTTTTCCGCGTCCAAAAAGTTGATCGTCTGGCGTCGGAAACTGGCGTTTTGCCGGCTTCATCGTATTGCGATGCAGCATTTCCCAGGAGTAGACCTGGAATCTTAAAGCTCCTTGATTTATTGGAACGTTCCATTTATAGGGCGCGGCGAAGGAGAGAGCGATGGACATTAGCTTGCCTGGTGAGGGTGGCCGCGGCACCCGCTACGCGCTTGTCGGCCAGCCAGTTCTGCCAGTGCCTGGCGCGCGATTTTCGCGCATCGCCTATGCCGCCGCGCACGTCGTTGCCGATCCCCTCAACATGACCGATCCGTGGTCGCGACCGGTGGTCGACTGGGAGAAGACCATGGCGTTCCGTCACCATCTGTGGCGGCTCGGCTTCCGCATCGCCGAAGCGATGGACACTTCGCAGCGCGGCATGGGTTTCGACTGGGCGAGCGCGCGGGAGTTGATCCGTCGCTCGATCGCCGAGGCGAAAACCGTCGAAGGCGCCGATCTGGCGTCGGGCGCCGGCACCGATCATCTGGCGCCGGCGTCGGCCCAGACGCTCCATGACGTAATCGCGGCCTATGAAGAGCAGTTCGCCTTCATTGAAGGGCAGGGCGGCAAGACGATCATGATGGCCAGTCGCGCGCTGTCGGCGGTTGCTAAGGGCCCGGACGACTATGCCAGCGTCTACGACCGCATTCTGAGCCAGGCGTCCGGTAAGGTCATCCTGCACTGGCTGGGCGACATGTTCGACCCGGCGCTGAAAGGGTACTGGGGCGCCCACGATTTCGAGGCGGCGCTGGATACCGTCGTGGCGATCATCGAGCGTCATGCGATCAAGATCGAGGGGATAAAGATATCGTTGCTCGACGCCGGCAAGGAGGTGGCGCTCAGGAACCGCCTGCCGGATGGCGTCGCCATGTTCACCGGCGACGACTTCAACTATCCCGAACTGATCGCCGGCGACGGCCAGAAACATTCGCATGCGCTGCTCGGCATTTTCGATGCCATCGCGCCGGTTGCCAACGCCGCGCTGGCGAAATTGGCGGACGGCGATCGCGCGGGCTATGACGTGCTGATGGCGCCGACGGTGCCGTTATCGCGAAAAATCTTCGAAGCGCCGACCGAGTACTACAAAGCCGGCATCGTCTTCATGGCTTGGCTGAACGGCCACCAGGATCATTTCGCGATGATCGGCGGCATGCAATCGGCGCGCGGCATCCGCCACTATGCGGATGTCTTTCGGCTTGCCGACCAGGCGGGTTTGCTGGCCGATCCGGAACTGGCCGTCTCCAGAATGAAGAGTCTGTGCGCTGTCGCGGGCATCTGAGCCGCTGGACATTGATGGTGAGATGCCAGTGGGCGAGATCGGTCCGGCGCAAGCACGACAGACATTGCAAAAGGCGTACACCTATTTCCGCGCCGCACCGTGTGGGGAAACCGGATTTTGATTTGGATGGTGGGCGTGACAGGGATTGAACCTGTGACCCCTGCAATGTCAATGCAGTGCTCTCCCGCTGAGCTACACGCCCATCCGAAGCCGCGCATACACCATTTTTGATCCAGCGCGTCAATAGCAGGAAAAAGGAAAGAATCGCCGCAGCCGCGGACGGGCGGCTGTGCGTCGCGGAAGGCGGCTCAGGCCGCCTGCAGCATCTTTTCGACCTCGTTGACGAGATCGCGCAGATGGAATGGCTTCGACAGCACCTTGGCGTCTTTCGGCGCCTTGGAATCGGGGTTGAGCGCGACGGCGGCGAAACCTGTGATGAACATGACCTTCAAGTCAGGATCGATCTCGGTGGCGCGGCGTGCGAGTTCTATACCGTCCATCTCCGGCATCACGATGTCAGTCAGGAGCAGCGAGAACGGTTCCTCGCGCAACCGTTCATAGGCACTGGCACCGTTGTCGAAATCGCTGACCTGATAGCCGGCGCGCTCCAGCGCCTTGACCAGGAAGCGACGCATATCGTCGTCGTCTTCCGCCAGAAGAATGCGTGCCATGATATCCCGTCCGAATCACCCGCCCGAGACCGCCGTTGGGCGGCCCCGTTAACCATCCTGTATATGAGACGGCGAGGGTAAACATCAAGTGAACGCGCACGATGACGAACCATATTCGCCGAGCGCGATGGATGCTGAAATGCTGGACACGCGGCCGGCAAGGTGGCACTTTCATTTCATGATGCACTGGTGTTTTCGGGTTCGTTCAAATTGAAGACGGCAGCCGAGGATTTTTCGGTCTTTCCACCCTTCGAAATCCGGTCGGGCGCCGAGCAGCGCGTTCCCTTTCTCTTCAACTCTCCGCATAGCGGCCGCTACTACCCGGAGCGGTTCCTCGCCATGGCCAGGCTGGACCGCAACGCCATCCGCCGCTCGGAAGACTGTTACGTGGACGAACTGTTCGGCGGCGCCGTCGCGCTTGGCGCGCCGATGCTGGCGGCGAATTTTCCGCGCGCCTATCTCGACGTCAACCGCGAGCCCTGGGAACTCGATCCGCGTATGTTCGCCGAGCCGGTGCCGTCCTTCTGCAACATCCGCTCGGCCCGGGTGGCCGGCGGGCTCGGCACCGTGCCGAAGCTGGTCGGCGAGGGGCTCGACATCTATTCCGGGCGCCTGCCGCTGGCCGAGGCGGTCGCCCGCATCGAAGCCGTCTACAAGCCCTATCACGAGACGCTGAAACGGCTTTTGACCAGAACCCATGCGCGCTTCGGCTTTGCCGTGCTGATCGATTGTCATTCGATGCCGGCAAGTATCCGTGTCGGCGACAATGGTTTGCGGCCCGACTTCATCGTTGGCGACCGTTTCGGCATCTCGGCCACCGCGGCCTTGACTGAGACCGCGATCGGCTTGCTCACCGCCATGGGCTACACCGTCGCCCACAACAAACCCTATGCCGGCGGTTTCATCACCGAACATTACGGCCGTCCGGCGCGCCATCTGCATGCGCTGCAGATCGAGGTCAATCGCGGGCTCTACATGAACGAGCGGACATTCGAGAAAGCCGCCGGCTTCGACGCATTGGCCGACGATCTGACGCGGTTTTCGGCCGACCTGATGGCGATGCCGGACCATCACTTCGTCGACCTGCCGCTGGCGGCGGAGTGAAATCGCGCTTGTTTTGCGCGCCGCCGGGCCAAAATCGCCGCGCATCCGAGGCGGAATTTGGGATTGCGGCGTAAAAAAAGACCGCATCGTTTTCACGACACGGTCGAAGTCTAGGGAGGAAACGCCCAAGGAGGGCATGGACAGGAAACCCTGTCCGAGGTCGAGGGTATGGTGCGCTGCACAAATGTCAACGACCTTCAGGCCTTTTTAGTTCATTGTGATGTGGAAATTGCGTTTCGACGATGCCGGCGTGACATTTGGGCAACAGATCTCGCGACCGAAAAGTTGTCGAACACCCTTGTTTTAGCGGGAAATTGGCAGCAAACGACGGTTTGGGCATGCTGCAACGCGGGAGAATCAGTTGGACATCAGCATCGATTTCATGCGCCGCATCGCGCAGGCAGCGGCGGCGGAAACCTTGCCGCGCTTTCGCAGCCAAGGTGCCGTCGCCAACAAGGAAAAGGGCAGTTTCGACCCGGTCACCGAGGCCGACCGCGAGGCCGAGCGCGCCATCCGGGCGCTGATCTCGGCTGAGTATCCCGACCACGGTATTCTCGGAGAGGAGCATGGCAGCGAGAACATCTCCAGCAGGCATGTCTGGGTGATCGATCCGATCGACGGCACGCGCGCCTTCATCTCCGGCCTGCCGGTGTGGGGAACGCTGGTCGGGCTGACCGTCGACGGCGACGCCGTTGCCGGCATGATGGCGCAGCCCTTCACGGGCGAGCTGTTCTACGCCAATGCCTCGGGCTCCTACTATGAGGGGCCGGGAGGCTCGCGAAAACTGACCACCCGCAAGACGACAAAGCTCGACGAAGCAACGCTTTTCACCACGACCCCGGCGCTGTTCAAGGACGAGGCGCGCAATCGCTACGACCTGTTCGAGAAGCAGATCCGGCTCGCCCGTTACGGCGCCGATTGCTACGCCTTCGCCATGATCGCGTCGGGAAGCGTCGACATCGTCGCCGATCCCGGATTGAAGCCCTACGATATCGTGGCGCTGATCCCGATCATCGAGAAGGCCGGCGGCGTCGTCACCACTTTCGACGGCGGGCCGGCGGAAAACGGCGGCGACATCGTGGCGGCGGCGACGCCGGAGCTTCACGCGGCCGCGATGGAAGCCTTGCGCGGCTGATATCTCCCGCGTTTTGGAAAACCGCTTCACACTTTTCCTGGAAGTGCTTCAGCGTGGCTTGATCGAGCGCTGGAATTCCGCCGGGGTGCGTCCATAGACCTGCCTGAACGCGGAACTGAAATGGCTGTGGCTGGAGAAGCCAAGGTCCATGCCGAGCGTGGTCAGATTGTCATAGCGGCCAAGCAGATCGAGTGCACGCGCCAGCCGCAGGCGCAGATGATAGCGATAGAGCGGCACGGCCTCGACCTGATGGAACATTTGCGTCAGGTAGACCGGCGAGACGCCGACCTCGGCGGCGATGTCGGCCAGCGTCCAGCGCCGCGAAAGGTCCGAGGATAGAACCAGCTTGGCGCGGTCGACCAGCTTCTGGCTGCCGGGCGTGGCGCCGGCGGCATGCGAGGTCCGTTCGCCGAGGGAGCGCCGCACCAGCGTCAGCGCCAGCGTTTCGGCTTCAAGTGTCTCCGCGATCTTGCGGCTCAGGCTGTGGCGTAGCAACGCCACCACGGCCTGCGCGCGCGGATCGATGCGCCGGCGCAGGCGGCGGAACGCCACGGCGGCGCCGGCGCGCAACTGCTCCTTCGGCACCAGTTCCTGCAACTGGGCATCCTCGATGACGAGATCGAGACAGGCGTCGCCACCCGCTACGGGGTGACTGATTTGATAGGCTTCCGCCTCATTGAAGAACAGCAACTGATTGGCTTCGGCGACGGCGTCGCTGCGGCCGACGTGGCGCACAAAGACGCCACGATAGGGAAACACGAGATGCGTGGCCGAGGTGCATTCTTCGTCGCTCCTGTGCCGGCATTGGCCGCCGCAAACGACGTCCCTCACCCTGACGGTACCTGTATCCAGAAGCGGCTGGACCGTGAATTGCGACATGGCCGTTGCGTTCTTCCCTCGCACCGGAAAATGATTCCGGCATTGCAGACGGCACCCTACGCGATCGGCCTGCCCATTCCTGTCAGGAGACTGCTCGGCAGTGACCTCTCAGTCCCACAAGCGGCGCCTGAATTCGCAGTAGGCTTCGCCACGCGACAGGCCTATGTCCTTGAGCTGTTCGTCGGTCATTTCGAGCAGAGCGCGGCGGCTCCGTCGCTTCTCCAATTGCCGGCCGATCCAGCCGGCGACGGCAAGGAATTGGGCATGCAAGGACTGCCGGGTGGTGGCGGTGCGGACCGGTGGTGCCTGTGCCGGGACGTGGCCGGCCAGATACTGCGCCGCCGCTTGATCGGGGCGCATCGCTCAGTCCTCGCTGACGCCGGTTGCCGAGGCACCGGCTTCGTTCAACGCCTGTGCGCATTCTTCGCAGCAGACCTCGACGGTCTTGCCGTCGACCTTGACGCGGATCGGGTTGGCATCCAACTGGCAATCGCAGGCCGCGCAGGTTTTCTCAATCATGATATCATCTCCTTGGCGTTCAGTTCGACGCGGGCAGATGATCATTTCCGAGGCAGCACCGGCTGTCAGAATCTTTAGCATTCCGTCTGCCGTAGGTGCTGCCGGGCGACCCTCCTGACAGGAGGGTGTCAGCTGCCGTCGACTATGGAGATGTCGTCAAAGGGAGGACCAGACATGCCGACGCAATCAACAGCCGTCCATGCCGACGACGTCGCGCAGGACGGCCGTAGCGATTTCGATTTCTTCTTCGGCGAATGGAACGTCAGCCATAGAAGATTGCAAAAACGCCTGGCGGGCGACGGCAACTGGGATATTTTCGGTGGTACGTGCGCGGTGCGGCCGCTGCTCGGCGGGCTCGGCAATGTCGATGACAATGTGATCGAGCTGCCTGATGGCACCTACCGCGCCGCCACGCTGCGGACCTTCGATCCTGCAACGCGGCAATGGTCGATCTGGTGGATCGACGGCCGCAATCCGCTGACCATCGACGTGCCGATGCGCGGCGCCTTCGTCGGTGGCGTCGGCACGTTCGTTTGCGAGGATGTCTTCGAGGGCCGGCCGATCCGGGTCCGCTTCCTCTGGTCAGGAATGACGCAAAACAAGGCGCGCTGGGAGCAGGCCTTTTCAGGCGATGGCGGCGAGAGCTGGGAGACCAACTGGATCATGGAGTTTGCCCGCCAGGCATGAGCCGGCTGTCGGCGCGCTCAGGCCGTCGGATCGTCGCTGCCGGGAATGAAGGCGTCGAAGGCGGCGAAAAATTGCTCTCGGTAGATGTCGGCCTCCTGCAGGATTTCGTGGCGGGCGCCATCGATCATCAGCACCGAGCCGAGCCGCAGATGCCGGGCGTAGGTTTCCACCGCCTTGGTCGAGACGACCTGGTCGGCTCCGGCGGCGATCACGAGCAACGGGACCTGGATCCTGGCCATGAAATCAGGGTCGCTGATGGCTATCGATGCCTTCGCGGCGGCCAGCAGCCAGCGAATCGTCGGTCCGCCAAGCGCCAGTTGCGGGTACTCCTCGTAGATCCGCGTGTTGCGCCGGTAGCGTTGCGGGTCCGTCGTCACCTTGTTGGTGTCGAAAGGCGGCGTCACTTTCGGCCGCGGTCCCCAGGCGGCATAGAGCCGGCCAAGACCGAACAGACAGAACAGCGAACAGACCCGGTGGAGCGTCCCTATCGAGACCGGCAGATCGGGCAGCGTCAGGAACGGCGCGATCAGCACCATGCGCCGCACGCGGTTCACCATCGACGGCGCGGCAAGCAGCGCGATCACCGCGCCGGCCGAATGCGCCAGGATGTAATACGGCCCGCGGCAGTCGGGCAGCACGATTTCCTCGAAGAACTGTTCGAGGTCAGCCGTATAGTCGCGGAAGGAGCGGACATAGCCGCGCTGGCGGTCGCGGATCAGCCGGTCGGAATCGCCTTGGCCGCGCCAGTCGAGCGTGGCGACGCCAAGACCCCGGGAGGCAAGGTCGCGGATGGTTTCGAAATATTTTTCGATGCACTCGTTGCGGCCGGTGAGCACGACCACGGTGCCCTTCAAAGGACGTGCGACCGCGCCGAACAGACCATAACGGATCTTCTTGCCGTCGCGCGTGGTGAAGAAGCCACCGGTGGCGTTTTCCGGTCGCGGATTGCCATCAATCTCGTGAAAAAGGGGAGTGTCGTGCAAAGTATCCGTCATCCGGCGCTTCGTCTTCGTGTGCCTGCCTGGCATGGCCGGCCTCGCCAAGGTGATAGACGCCAGAGCGTCAAAAGCAAAGGAATTCCCGGTGACGAGAGATCTGCAAGGCCCGCAAGGTCTGCAAGGGAAGACCGGGGAAGGCCGGAAGCCGTTTGAATGCGGCTTCCGGCCTCTGTCGATCCGGGAGGAAGGGACGTTAACACCCGGTTCGGCCTCGTCGCGGCGCCTCCAATCCCATCCGGCGCCGCAGTCCTTGATCCTGGGGAGCACTTTAGCGGCGGCTGCCTGAACGCGCGCCGAAATCCCGGTTCATCTGCCGTTCATCAAGCGACAAGGCACCGTCTTTTTTGGCATCGGGCGAAATCTTGAAATCAATTCGGGCGCTCCCCAAATGTCTGACGTGGCCGCCAATGTCGGGGCCGCTGGTCCATCCGGAACGCCGATCACGGGTTTCGCACCGACCATACGCAAACCATGTTGCTCAACAGGAGAACACCTCATGCGTCACGTTGATTTTTCCCCGCTCTATCGTTCGACCGTCGGTTTCGACCGTCTGTTCACCATGCTCGATTCGCTTGCGCAGCCAGATGGCGCGCAGACCTACCCGCCCTACAACATCGAGCGCACCGGCGAGGATTCCTACCGGATCTCGATGGCGGTTGCCGGCTTCTCGGACGAGGAAATCTCGATCGAAGCCCACCGCAACGTGCTGACCGTCAAAGGCGAGCGCAAGGACGAGGACACCGGTGAAGGTTCCGAGCTGCTCTATCGCGGCATTGCCTCGAGGGCTTTCGAGCGCCGCTTCCAGCTTGCCGACCATGTCGAAGTCGTCGGCGCCGCGCTGAAGAACGGCCTGCTCTTCGTCGACCTCAAGCGCAACATTCCCGAGGAACTGAAGCCGCGCAAGATCGCGATCACCTCGGCTCCCGCCAAGACCAAGCAGATCGAGGCCAAGACCGCCGCTTAACCCCATAAGTCTCCTCCCGAGACGGAAGCGGGGGCGGCAGGCGCCGCGGATTTTATTATTTAAATTAAAGGAATAAGAGCCAGAAAAATGCAAAAAACGAGGAACACGCTGAGTTAAAAAAAAAAATAGCAAAACGCCGCAGTAAAAGAGGTTG
>NZ_JAMYTH010000016.1:0-136767 GCF_040322415.1 Mesorhizobium sp. M0152 | reverse complement strand
CCCCGCGCCGCTGTGCCCTCTTTTTTGTGTTTTTGTTGTCGCCACACCGCCTCCCCTCCCCGCGCGGCTGCGGCGCGCGGCCGGCCGCCCCGCCCCGCCCCCCCCCCCCCCCCCCCCCCCCCCCCCCCACGCCCCCAAGATCGTTTCCTTCCCGCTGTCGGAGGTGAAGCGGCTGACCGGCATCGAAGTGCCCCGTGCGGAAAGCCTCGATATCCTGTCGCGCCTCGGCTTCAAGCCTGAGGGCTCGGGTGATGTCGTCAAGGTGGCGGTGCCCTCCTGGCGCCCCGATGTCGACGGCAAGGCCGACCTGGTCGAGGAAGTCATGCGCATCCACGGCGTGGACAACATCGCACCACAGCCGCTCGGCTCGCATGACGCGGTCAACGCCAGGATTCTCACCACGTTGCAGGTTCGCACCCGTACCACCAAGCGCGCGCTCGCGGTGCGCGGCATGATGGAGGCCGTCACCTGGTCGTTCATCCCGGCCAAACACGCCGAACTGTTCGGCGGCGGCCAGACGGCGTTGAAGCTTGCCAATCCGATCGCCGCCGACATGTCCGACATGCGGCCGTCGCTGCTGCCGGGACTGATCGCCGCTGCCCAGCGCAATGCCGACAGGGGCATTGGCGACGTCGCGCTGTTCGAAGTGTCGGGCACTTACGAGGGCGACGGCTCCGACCAGCAGCGGCGCGTGGCCGCCGGGGTGCGGCGCGGCACGGCCAAGCTCGACGGTTCGGGCCGTAACTGGGCCGGCAATTCGGGTCCGGTCGGCGTGTTCGACGCCAAGGCCGATGCCATCGCGGCGCTCGAAGCCTGCGGCGCGCCGGTCGATCGGCTGCAGATCGAGGCGGGCGGCCCAGCCTGGTATCATCCCGGCCGTTCCGGCACGATCAAGCTCGGCCCGAAGACGGTGCTCGGCACCTTCGGCGAGTTCCATCCGAAGACGCTGGAGGGGCTCGATGTCTCCGGGCCGCTGTGCGGCTTCGAAGTGTTCGTCGATGCCGTGCCCGAACCGAAGGCTAAGCCGACGAAGACCAAGCCGACGCTGGAACTGTCCGCCTTCCAGGCGGTGAAGCGCGACTTTGCTTTCGTCGTCGACAAGGGAGTCGAGGCCGGCACGCTGGTGCGCGCGGCGCTCGCCGCCGACAAGAAGCTGATATCAGGCGTTTCGGTGTTCGACATTTTCGAGGGCACATCGCTCGGCACCGACAAAAAATCCATCGCCATCGAAGTGTCGATCCAGCCGGTCGAAAAGACGCTGACCGACGAGGATTTCGAGGCGCTGGCCAAGCGCATCATCGAGAATGTCGGCAAGCAGACGGGTGGCGTGCTGCGGACGTAGAGGGTTGCCGAGCTACGGCGAATCGCCGTCCAATGGGCGATGAACCATCTCCGCTATTCCGGGCTCCCGTTCGAAGAGCAACGCGCGGCGTTTCTCGACATCATCGCGGCAGACCCGCTTGTGCGCCAAGCGCTGGCGCGCGCCCGCACTTTCGCGCTACCGGACTGGCTGGTGGTCTCCGGCGCGCTCTACAACAGCGTCTGGAACTACCTGACAGGAAAGCCGTCGGGCTACGGCATCAAGGATGTCGACCTGTTCTATTTCGATGAGAGCGACCTGTCCTATGAGGCCGAGGACGCCATCATTCGCCGAGCGGCGAAGCATTTCGAAGGGCTGCCGGTGCCGGTCGAGGTCCGCAATCAGGCGCGGGTTCATTTGTGGTACCCGCAAAAGTTCGGGCAGCCCTGTCCGCGCTATACGAGTTCCAGCCAATCCGTCAGCTTCTTTGCCTCTAAAACTCACGCGGTTGGGGTGCGTTTCGACGCGGATGGGCAGTTGGAGTTGGTGGCGCCGTTTGGGCTCGACGACATGTTTTCGTTTCGGATTACGCCGAACCGGGTGATGGATAATCAGCGGACGCATGAGGCGAAGGGCAAGCGGGCGGAGGCTAACTGGCCGGAGATCAGCGTGGTGCCGTGGTAGGCGTTGCCGGAATGTCGGCGCGAAGCGCCCCCCTCTGTCCTGCCGGACATCTCCCCCTCAAGGGGGGAGATTGGCAGTTCCACGGCTGGCGCTTCACTTAACCTCTACGATTGGCGAAAGCCAGAATGACAGCCGATCTCCCCCCTTGAGGGGGAGATGTCCGGCAGGACAGAGGGGGGCGCTTCGCGCCCGCATATCACAATCATCTGCATCGCGCGGCATTGAAGAGGGAGCGCCGCAGCGCCCCTTTCAATCAACCAGCGTTCATCCCTCACCCATTCACCAGCGCCAGCAGCTCCTCGGTGTAGCGCTTCCCTACAACCTTGTCCGGCGACAACGCATCGCCGATTGCCCGCACTTCGGTAGCGCTCAGCTCGATCCCGGCCGCCGCCGTGTTCTGTTCCAGATGGCGGATCTTTCGGGCGCCGGGAATCGGTACGATGAAATCGCCCTGGTGCAACACCCAGGCGAGCGCCAGCTGCGCCGAGGTTACGCCCTTTTGCGCCGCCAACTTCTCCAGCGTAGCGATAACCTGGGCATTGGCCGCCATGGCATCGGCCTGGAAACGCGGCAGGCCGCGGCGCCAGTCGTCGTCGCTCAGGGCCTCGGGCTTGGCGATGGTGCCCGTCAACAGGCCACGACCGAGCGGGCTATACGGGACAAAACCGATGCCGAGCTCTCGGCAGACGGCGAAAACCTCGTCCTCCGGGTCGCGGCTCCACAGCGAATATTCGCTCTGCACGGCAGCGATTGGATGCACGGCATGGGCCCGGCGGATGGTCGCGGCACTTGCCTCCGACAGGCCGAGCGCGCGCACCTTGCCCTCGCGCACCAGTTCGGCCATGGCGCCGACCGTGTCCTCGATCGGCACATTGGGATCGACGCGGTGCTGGTAATAGAGGTCGATGACATCGGTGCCCAGCCGCTTCAGCGATGCCTCGGCGACGGCCTTGACGTGCTCCGGACGGCTGTCGACGCCGGCCATGCGGTCGGTGCCGGTGCCTTCCTCCAGGATCTTGAAGCCGAATTTGGTCGCGATGGTCACCTTGTCGCGTACGGATTTCAGCGCCTTGCCGAGCAGGATCTCGTTCTCGTAGGGGCCGTAGACTTCGGCCGTGTCGAAGAAGTTGACGCCGATCTCGACGGCACGATGCAGCGTGGCGATCGCGTCGGCTTCCGCCTGGCCGCCATAGCCGAAACTCATGCCCATGCAGCCGAGGCCGACCGGGTAGACGTTCAATTCAGTTCCTAGTTTGCGGGTTTGCATCACGCGTCTCCTTGTTGCGATGCGACAGAGATAGCGCCTTGCACTTCGTTCGATAATCGGCTCTTCTACGCACAGGCCGTTCCAATAAATAGATCAATGAACCGCGCACATCTTTCACAGCTGGCCGTGCTGGCAACCGTCGCCCAATGCGGCAGCTTTCGCGGCGCGGCCAGGGAACTGGCCATCGCGCCGTCGGCGGTCAGCCACGCGGTGTCCAGCCTTGAAGCACGGCTTGGCGTGCGGCTTCTGTCGCGCAGCACACGCAGCGTAGCCCCGACCGACGAAGGCGCACAATTGCTGGAGCGCTTGCGGCCGGCGCTGTCGGAGATCGATCTTGCGCTGGAAACCGCGATCGAGGCGCGCGACCGGCCGGCCGGGAATCTGCGGCTCACCGTGCCGCGCACCGCCGCGCAGCTGACACTGGCGCCACGGCTTGGTGCCTTTGCCCAGGCCTTTCCCGACATCGTGCTGGAGATCGTCATCGAGGACCGCTTCACCGATGTGGTCGAGGGCGGCTTCGACGCCGGCGTGCGGCTCGGCGAGAGCCTGCAGCGCGACATGATCGCCGTGCGGATCGGCCCGCCGATCCGAGGCGCGGTGGTTGCCGCCCCATCCTATTTCGAGACCATGCCGCGCCCGAACCACCCGCGCGACCTGGCGGGGCATCGCTGCGTCCGCTTCCGATTTTCCAGCGGCGTGCTCTACCGCTGGGAATTCGAGAAGGATGGCGAGGAGCTGGAGATCGCCGTCAACGGACCGCTGATCGTCGGTGAGGATCGCCTGAACGTCGAAGCCGCGATAAACGGCGCCGGCCTGACCTTCGTGTTCGAGGGCTATGTCAATCAGGCGATTGCCGACGGCAAGCTGATCCGCGTTCTGGACGACTGGTGCCCGCCCTTCGACGGGTTCTTCGTCTATTATCCAAGCCGCCGCCAAATGCGGCCGGCGCTCAGGGCTTTCGTGGATTTCTTCAGGGTGAGCGGATAGATGCGCGATCGCCCTCCACACAAGGGAAGGGTCGCGCAGCAACTGCCAATTGGCTTTTCGGCCGATTTCGGGCAACCTCGTCAGCTGTAATCGACATGGAGAAGCGTGATGTTCCGATGGGGTGTTCTGTCGACGGCCAAGATCGGCCGCGAGCAGTTGTTGCCGGCGATCGCCGAGGCACAGAACGGCGTGCTGTCGGCGATCGCCAGCCGCGATCCGTCCAAGGCCAAGGCGCTGGCGGAGCGCTTCGGCGCGCGCCATGCCTTCGGCTCCTATGAGGAACTGCTGGCTTCGAACGAACTCGACGGCGTCTACATCCCGCTGCCGACATCGCAGCATGTCGAATGGACGGCCAAGGCCATCGAGGCCGGCAAGCATGTGCTGGTCGAAAAGCCGCTGGCGCTCGACGCCAAGGACATTCAGCCGCTGATCAAGCTGCGCGACGCCAGGAAGGTGCTGGTCTGCGAAGCGTTCATGGTTATCTATCACCCGCAATGGATCAAGGTGCGCGACCTCATCGCCAGCGGCGCAATCGGCCGGCTGCGCCATGTTCAGGGTGCGTTCTCCTACTACAATGTCGACCCCAACAACATGCGCAACCAGCTCGATCTCGGTGGCGGCGCACTGCCCGACATCGGCGTCTACCCGACCGTGTCGACGCGGTTTTCCACCGGCAAGGAGCCGCTGCGGGTTCAGGCGACGATCGAGCGCGACAAGACATTCGGCACCGACATCTATTCCTCGATCCGTGCCGATTTCGGCGACTTCGAACTGTCCTTCTACCTGTCGACCCAAATGGCGGCGCGCCAGGTGATGGTTTTCCATGGGGAGAAGGGCTTCATCGAGGTTTTCTCGCCCTTCAATGCCGGGCTCTACGATCATCACCGCGTCGAGCTGCACAACCAGAACCACACCGAGGCGCAGGTATTCCGGTTTCCCGGCACCCAGCAGTACCGGCTGGAGGTCGAGACCTTCGCGCGGGCGGCGCAAGGCGGCACGGAGCGTGTCTTCACGCTGGAGGAATCCGTGCTCAACCAGAAGGTCATCGACGCCATCTTCCGCGCCGGCGGCAAGGACGGCTGGGAACCGGTCTGATTTTTGCGTCGACGCCATTCCGGGAAACCGCTTTTTCCCAGAATGGCTTTAGCCGGCTAATTGGGAGGGGAAAATGGCTGACGATGCGGATGTTATCATTGTCGGCGCCGGCCTTGCCGGGCTGGTCGCCGCCGCCGAGCTTGCCGATGCCGGCAAGAAGATCATCATCGTCGACCAGGAACCCGAGCAATCGCTGGGCGGCCAGGCGTTCTGGTCGTTCGGAGGCCTTTTTCTCGTCGATTCGCCGGAGCAGCGGCGCATGCGCATCCGCGATTCGCACGATCTGGCCCTCGAGGACTGGATGGGCACCGCCGCGTTCGACCGGCCGGAGGATCATTGGCCGCGCAAATGGGCGGAGGCCTATGTCGGCTTCGCCGCCGGCGAGAAACGCTCCTGGCTCATGCAGCGCGGCCTGAAATTCTTTCCGGTGGTCGGCTGGGCCGAGCGCGGTGGCGGCAACGCCATCGGCCACGGCAATTCGGTGCCGCGCTTCCACATCACCTGGGGCACCGGCCCCGGCGTGCTCGAACCTTTTGTCCTGCGCGTGCGCGAGGCGGAAAAGCGTGGATTGATCAGCTTCAGGTTCCGTCACCGCGTCAATGAGTTGACCCGCACGGGTGCGACCGTCGACGGCGTGCGCGGCGAAATCCTGCAGCCGAGCACCGTCGAGCGCGGCCACAAAAGCGCGCGCGACATCGCCGGCGATTTCGCGCTCAAGGCGCAAGCGGTGATCGTCGCCTCCGGCGGGATTGGCGGCAATCATCAGCTGGTGCGGGAAAACTGGCCGCAGCGGCTCGGCACGGCACCGAAGCGCATGATCACCGGCGTGCCCGACCATGTCGACGGCCGCATGCTGGCGATCACCGAACAGGCCGGCGGCTCGATCATCAACCGCGACCGCATGTGGCACTATGTCGAGGGCATCAAGAACTGGGCGCCGATCTGGACCGACCATGCGATCCGCATCCTGCCCGGCCCGTCATCGCTGTGGCTCGATGCCAGGGGCAAGCGCCTGCCGGTGCCGCTCTATCCCGGTTTCGACACGCTGGGCACGCTCAGCCACATCATGAGCACCGGCTTCGATTATTCCTGGTTCATCCTGACCAGGAAAATCATCCAGAAGGAGTTCGCGCTGTCGGGCTCCGAACAGAACCCGGACTTGACGGGAAAGAGCTGGCGTCAAGTGCTCGGCCGCGCCACATCCGGCATTCCGGGGCCGGTCAAGGCGTTCATGAACAAGGGCGAGGACTTTATTGTCGAAGCCGACCTGCCGACGCTGGTAGCGCGCATGAACGCACTGGCCGGCGGCGAACCGCTGCTGGACGTCGGCCAGGTCGAGCGCGAGATCCGTGCCCGCGACCGGCAGCTCGACAATCCGTTCTCCAAGGACATGCAGATCACCGCCTTGCGCGGCGCCCGCGCCTATCTCGGCGACCGGCTGATCCGTACCGCCAGGCCGCACAAGATGCTCGACCCGGCAAATGGCCCGCTGATCGCGGTGCGCCTCAACATCCTGACCCGCAAGACGCTGGGCGGCCTGCAGACCGATCTCGACAGCCGCGTGCTGGGTGCCGACGGTCGGCCGGTCGCGGGACTCTATGCCGTCGGCGAGGCCGCCGGTTTCGGCGGCGGCGGCGTGCATGGCTATGCGGCGCTGGAAGGCACGTTCCTCGGCGGCTGCATCTTTTCCGGCCGCGGCGCCGGCCGGGCGGCGGCCGCCTCGGTGCAATAAGGCTCAAGCCGCGAGACGATAAGGCCGCTCACCAGTGCCAGGAACCCTGTCCGAGGGTGGCAACCGCGTCGACGATGCGGGTGAAGCTTGCGCGGGCACGGCCCACCGTGTGCCGGGCCCTGAGATAACCGTGCACCAGGCCTTTCTCCTCGAGCCAGACGGCACGCCCGCCTGCCGCTACGACGCGGTCTCGATAGGCTTCGCCATCGGATGAAAGCGGGTCGCATTGCGCCGTGACCAGCACGGTCGGCGGCAGGTAGGCGAAATCGGCGTCGGCAAGCGGCGACTGCGTGATGTCGCCGGTGCTGTCGACGCCGCCAGTGCGAATGTTCTTGTAAAACTCGAGATCGCGTATGGTCAGCATCGGCGCCTCGGCATGTGTCACGTAGGACCCGCGCGACGAGTCGCCGCCAAGACCGGGATAGATCAGTACCTGGCCGATCGGTTTTTTCACATGGCCGCGTGTCGCATGGCTGACGGCCGCGGCAAGATTGCCGCCGGCGCTGTCGCCGCACAGCAGAATGGGGTGTTTGCGATTGGCGGCAGCCCAGTCGAAGGCGCTCATCACGTCGTCGAAGGCGGCCGGATGCAGGTGCTCCGGCGCCAGCCGGTAATCGACCGAGATCACTTCGTAGCCGGTGCGGGCGCAAAGCTCGGCGCAGACGTCGTCGTGGCTGTCGAGCCCGCCGAGCATGAAACCGCCGCCATGGACATAGAGCACCGTCACCGCTGCTCGCGGCGCGCCTCGGTAGATGCGGATCGGGATATCGCACGCCGGCCCGGCAATAGCGGTGGTCTCCGCTGTCACCCCCTCGGGATAGCCGGCAAAGAACTCCCGGCACATGCGGTCATAGATCTCGCGCTGCTCGGCAATCGTGTAGTCGATCGTATCCGGCGGGTAATAGGAATTGGTCCGCTCGATGAAGGTCCGGGTCTCGGCGTCGATGAGTTTGCCGTAGTCGGTCATACCGACTGTGAAGGGCGAGCCCAGGCGCCCCCCTCTGGCCTGCCGGCCATCTCCCCCTCAAGGGGGGAGATTGGTTGTCGCGACAGCTTTCGCCAACCTTCTACGTTGCAGGAGGAGCGCCGAGCCTGAAACTGCCGATCTCCCCCCTGGAGGGGGAGATGCCCGGCAGGGCAGAGGGGGGCGCCTCGCGCCGTTATCCCCGGCATTCCTCTATCTTCCCTTCCACACCGGGTCGCGCTTTTCCGCAAACGCGCGGAATCCTTCCATATTGTCCTCGGAGCCATACAGCGCATCGACCGTCGGCAACTGGCGGCGCGTCACTCTGTTCATCGCGTCCTGGAAGGTCAGCGCTTCGGCCACGCGCGCCGTCTCCTTGATCGCGGCGAAGACCAGCGGCGGGCCGCTGGCCAAAAGCCTGGCGATCTCCCAGACACGGTCCTCGAGTTGCTCCTTCGGCAGCACTTCGTTGACGAGGCCCCAGCGGTGCGCCTCGGCGACATCCATCCAGCGGCCGGTGAGCAGAAGGTCCATCGCGACATGATAGGGGATGCGTTTCGGCAGCTTGATGGTCGCCGCATCGGCCAGGGTGCCGGCTCGGATTTCGGGCAACGCGAAGGAGGAATGGTCCGAGGCGTAGATGAGGTCGCAGGACAGCGCCAGTTCGAAGCCGCCGCCGACCGCCATGCCATTGACGCAAGCGATGACAGGCTTGTTGAGATCGCGCAGCTCCTGCAAGCCGGCAAAGCCGCCGACGCCGTAATCGCCGTCGACCGCATCGCCGCCGGCAGCAGCCTTCAGGTCCCAGCCGGCGCAGAAGAACTTGTCGCCGGCGGTCCTGACGATGGCGACGCGCAAGGCGGGATCGTCGCGGAACGCCTTGAAGGTTTCGCCCATCAGCCGCGATGTCTTGAGGTCGATGGCATTGGCCTTGGGCCGGTCGAGCGTAACCTCGAGAATGGTGCCCTCGCGGCGGGTCGAAATGACGTCAGACATTCTTCTTCTCTCCCAGCACCAGCAGCGCGTCGGCGATCCAGGCGCCCTTGCCTTCCGCGCAGACGATCAGCGGGTTGATATCCAGTTCCTCGATCTCGCCGGCATTCTGCTGGACGAAAGCGGCGATGCCCGAGATGGCGTCGATGGCCGCCACGACATCGGCTTTTGGCCGGCCGCGATAGCCTTCGAGCAGCGGGTAGAGTTTCAGCCCACGCAATGCCGCCTCGATATCGTCGCGCGTCGCCGGCAGCATCAGCGTGACGCTGTCGCGCAGCAACTCGACCAACACGCCGCCGGTGCCCAGCGTCATGACCGCGCCGAACATCGGATCGCGGGTGAAGCCGACGATCAGTTCGGCGACGCCGTCGCGCACCATGCGCTCGACGTAGAGCCCGGTGCCGAGCGGCAGCAGATCATGCGCCGCCGTGCTGACCGATTCGGCATCCTTGAGATTGAGCCTTACTGCCCCGACCTCGGATTTGTGGGTGACGCCCAACGCCTTCAACGCCACCGGGAAGCCGAGCGCCATCGACGAGATCACCGCCTCGACCGAATTGCCGGCGCGTTCGCCTTTCGGCACTGGAAGCCCGGCCCCGATCAGCCGTGCCTTCGCCTCGGCTTCATCTGGCGTGATGTGATCGCCGCCTGGCGCGCCGGAGGCGGACGTGTCGATCGGCTGCGCCTGCGGCTCATGCCACGCCCAACCGATAAAGGCTGCCGCTTGCGCGGCGTCCATGGCTTCGGAAATGCCGAACAACGGCACCATGCCCCGCGCCATCAGCTCGGCTGTGTATTCTTCCGGCAGGTTCTCCGGCAGCGAGGAGACGATGGCGCCATGCGCCTTGTTGGTCTTCAGCGCCGATTCGAAGGCGCGCAGCGTCGCCCACCAGTCGGTGACCGAGCAGCGGTCGGGACGCGGAAAGTCGAGCACCAGCATGTTCAAATCGAAGCCGCCGGACACCATGGCTGTGAAGGTGGCGGTCATCGCCGGCTCGTTGTTCCAGATGAAGGTGTGATAGTCGAGCGGGTTGGCGACCGCGACCAGCGGCCCGAGCGTCGACTTGACATGGGCGCGATGCTGGTCGGTCAGGACCGGGAAATTGACCCAGCGGCCTTCGGCGCTGTCGGCCATGACGGAGGCCTCGCCGCCCGAACAACTCATCGACGACAGGCGATAGCCGGGCAGCGGACCGGTGATGTGCAGCAGCTTCAGCGCTTCGATGAAGGCGGGGATGGAATCGACGCGCGCGATGCCCAGGCGCTTCAGGAAAGCGCCCGACGCTGCGTCCGAGCCGGCGAGCGAGGCGGTGTGCGAGACGGTCGCCTGCCGCGCCTGTTCGGAGCGACCGACCTTCATGGCGATGATCGGCTTCTTCAACTCGCGCGCCCGTGCCGCCAACCGTTCGAAGCCGGCTACCGAATCGAAAGCCTCGATATGCAGGCCGAGCGATGTTACCCGCTCGTCCTCGATCAGGCCGAGCGCCATTTCGGACAGGCCGGTCTGCGCCTGATTGCCGGCGGTCATCAGGAAGGCGATCGGCAGGCCGCGCTTCTGCATCGTCATGTTGATGGCGATGTTGGACGATTGCGTGATGATCGCGACGCCCTTGCCGCCCTCGGCCAGCCTTATGCCGCCATGCTGGTCGGGCCACAAAAGCGCGCCGTCGGCATAGTTGATCAGGCCATAGCAGTTTGGGCCGATGATCGGCATCTGGCCCGCCGCCGCCACAAGCTCGGCCTGCAGCCGCTCGCCATCGGCGTCGTAGGCCTCGGTTTCGAGAAACCCCGCGGCAAAGCAGACCGCGCCGCCGGCGCCGCGTTCGGCCAAGGCCTTGATCACTTCGATGGTCAGGTGCCGGTTGACACCGACAAAGGCGGCGTCTGGCGCGCCGGGCAGGTCGGCGACCGAGCGATAGGCCTTGCGGCCGGCGACCTCATCCTTGCTCGGATGCACCGGCCAGATCTCGCCGGCAAAGCCCATCTTGATCGATTGCGCCACGACAGCGGCAGCCTGCGCGCCGCCGAAGACGACGATCGATCTGGGGCGGAGGAGACGTTCAAGCTTGTGCATGGATCAGCCCCCAACCGCCCGCAGCAACGCCCGCGAAATGATGTGACGCTGGATTTCCGACGTGCCTTCCCAGATGCGCTCGACACGGGCGTCGCGCCAGATGCGCTCCAGCGGCAGGTCGTCCATCAAACCCATGCCGCCATGGATCTGGATCGCCTCGTCGGCGACGAAGGCGAGCATTTCGGTGGCCTTCAACTTGGCCATGGCCATGTCCTGGTCGGTGACGGTGCCCTGATCGTACTTCCAGCCGGCTTCGAACACCATCAGGTCGGCGGCCTTCAATTCGGTCGCCATGTCGGCGAGCTTGAACGAGACGCCCTGGAACTTGCCGATCTGCTGGCCGAACTGCTGGCGTTGCGCGGCATATTCCACCGCATGGCCAAGCGCCCGCTCGGCCCGGCCGAGACAGGTGGCGCCGACCTGCAGGCGGGTGGCCCCGAGCCACGAATTGGCGACGTCGAAACCCTTGTGCACCTCGCCCAAGACTTGGCTCGCCGGCAGGCGGCAATCGTCGAATTCGAGAATGGCGTTGGTGTAGCCGCGATGCGAGACGTTGCGATAGCCGTCGCGCACCGTGAATCCCTTGGTGCCCTTGTCGACGAAGAAGGCGGTGATCTTCTTGCGTTTGCCACGCGGCGAATCCTCTTCGCCCGAGGCCATGAAGACGATGGCGAAGTCGGCGAGATCGGCGTGGCTGATGAAATGCTTGGTGCCGTTCAGCACCCAGTCGTCGCCGTCCTGCACGGCGGTCGCCTTCATGCCGCGCAGGTCCGAACCGGCGCCCGGTTCGGTCATCGCCAGGCAATCCCATTTCTCGCCGCGGATGCAGGGAAACAGGTATTTTTCGCGCTGCTCAGGCGTGCCGGCCAGCAGAATGTTGGAGGGACGCGCGACGCAGGTCCAGTGCAAGGCGTAGTTGGCGCGGCCGAGTTCCTTCTCGTAGAGCAGCCAGGTCACCGTATCGAGGCCGGCACCGCCGACGTCCGCCGGCATGTTGGCAGCATAGAGCCCGGCTTCGATCGCCTTGGCCTTCAACTCCTCGATCAATTCGCGGCGCAGCACGCCGGTGCGTTCCACCTCACGCTCATGCGGGTAAAGCTCGTTCTCGACGAACGCGCGCGTCGTCTCGACGATAAGCTTCTGTTCCTCCGACAGACCGAAATCCATGGTCTCAGCCTTTCTTCTTTTTCCTCGGTTTTTCGGCCTTCTTCACCGGCTTCAATGCCTTGGCTTTTTCGGCCGCCTTGGAAGCGGTAGGCTTTTTCGCCGCCAGCTTGGCCAACTGCTTCGTATAGTCCTTGTGCAGGGCACCGGCACCCCAGCCCTTGCCTTTGTTCTGCTTGGACAGCGCGTCCATGATCGCGACCAGATTGTCGTCGCGGATCTTTTCCAGTTCGCGGATCGACAGGCCGTGGGCCTGGTCGTCCGACTGAGTGGCGATCAGGTCGACCAGCTCGTCGTTGAATTCCGGGACATCCATGAGCTTGGTCCATGGCCATTTCAGGCACGGACCGAACTGGGCCATGAAGTGGCGCATGCCGGCCTCGCCGCCGGCGACGCGATAGACCTGGAACATGCCCATCTGCGCCCAGCGCAGGCCGAAGCCATAGCGCATGATGTCGTCGAGCTCCTCGACGGTGCAGATGCCGTCCTTGATCAGCCACAGCGCCTCGCGCCACGCTGCTTCGAGCAGGCGGTCGCCGACGAAGGCCTCGATCTCCTTGCGGATGACGACAGGCTTCATGCCGATCGAGGCGTAGATCTCCTTGGCGACCTCGATCGCCTCGGGAAAAGTCTGGTCGCCGCCGACGATCTCGACCAGCGGTAAGAGATAGACCGGGTTGAACGGATGGCCGACGACCAGCCGCTCGGGGTGCTTCTTCATCGCCACCTGCATGTCGCTCGGCTTGATGCCCGAGGTCGACGAGCCGACGATGGCGTTGGCGGGCGCGTGGGTGTCGATCTCGGCCAGCACGCGGTGCTTGAGGTCGAGCCGTTCCGGCACGCTCTCCTGGATGAAGTCGGCATCGGCGACCGCCTCGGCAATGGTCTTGGCAAAGGTCAGCCTGCCCTCTTTCGGCAGGCCGCCGGGCACCATCTGCTTATAGGCGCGGCGCGCGCCCTTCATCACCTCGCCGACCTTGCGCGACGCCTCGGGGTCGGGGTCGAAGATCGACACGTCGATGCCGTTCAGCAGCAGGCGCGCCACCCAGCCGGCGCCGATGACGCCGCCGCCGATGGCGGCCGCCTTGTTGATGATGCTCATGCGGAAGCTCCGGTTCTTGTCCTGGCTGTTTCTGGGTCGATGAGAGGCACGCGCTCGCCGGTGCGGACCACTGAGGGGTCGTAGGCCCTGCGGGCAAAGACTTCGAGCACGAAGGGCCGGAAGAAATCGATCGGCAGCGTCTCGTATTTGGGGTCGAAGCTCGACTGGTCCCAGCGTTCGCAAAACTGGTCGCAATCGTCGAAATAGGCATGGCCGGCGAAGCAGTCGCGCGCGTGACGGTTGCCGCCGAGGTGATGGGCATAATAGAGGCGCTGGAAGTCGCCATGCTTCTCCACCACCCAGGTGCATTGCTCGCGCACGAAGGGTTTCAGGATCGAAGCCGCATATTCATCGTGATTGTAAGGCGCGTAGATGTCGCCGATGTCGTGCAGCAGCGCGCAGGTGATCCAATCGGTGTCGGCACCGTCGCGCCAGGCGCGCGTCGCCGCCTGCAGGGAATGGCCGAGCCGTGTGATCTTGTAGCCCGACAGACCCTCGTCGAGCTGCACCAGCGCGTCGAGCAGGCGCTCGCCGGTCCTGGCCGCATAGTCGATCTCGTGCGCGGTCAGGAATTCGTAGTCTTCCCGGTCGCCATCCTTCATCGCGGTGAATTTTACGGTAGTCACGCCGACCTCCCAGCGAATAATTTATGCCGCTATCGGCGCCCGCTTGGTCAGGTTCAGCTTCTTGCGCACCTCCTCCGGGCCGAGGATTCGGGCGCCGAGATTGGTGACGATACTGGCCGCGCGTTCGACCAGCTGCGCATTGGTCGCCAGCACGCCCTTGTCGAGCCACAGATTGTCTTCCAGCCCGACGCGAACATTGCCGCCGGCCAGCACCGCGGCGGCGACATAGGCCATCTGGTTGCGGCCGATGGCGAAGGCCGACCAGTTCCAGGTCGACGGGACGTTGTTGACCATGGCCATGAAAGTGTTGAGGTCGTCAGGCGCTCCCCACGGCACGCCCATGCAGAGCTGCACCAGCGCATCGGGATTGAGCACCTTTTCCTCGACCAGCTGCTTGGCGAACCAGAGATGGCCGGTGTCGAAGGCTTCGATCTCCGGTTTGACGCCGAGCGCCGTCATCATGCCGCCCATGGCGCGCAGCATGCCGGGCGTGTTGGTCATGACATAATCCGCCTCGGCGAAATTCATGGTGCCGCAATCGAGCGTGCAAATTTCCGGCAGGCACTGGCGCACATGCTCCATGCGGTTGGTGGCGCCGCCCATGTCGGTGCCTTTCTCGTTGAGCGGCAGCGGCGCCTCGGGCGATCCGAACACCATGTCGCCGCCCATGCCGGCGGTCAGGTTCAGGATGACGTCGACGTCCGCCGCGCGGATGCGCTCAGTCACCTGGCGGTAGAGATGCACGTCGCGTCGCGGTTTGCCGGTGTCGGGGTCGCGGACATGGCAATGGACGATGGCGGCACCGGCCTTGGCCGCATCGATCGCCGAATCGGCGATCTGCTTGGGCGAGCGCGGCACATGCGGGCTGCGGTCCTGCGAACCGCCGGACCCGGTTACGGCACAGGTAATGAAAACCTCACGGTTCATCGCGAGCGGCATGGAAAATCCTCCCAATCGGACAACAGGCCAAGAATGCCTGACTTGCCGGAAACTGTTTTGCGTTTTACGAAGTTTCCATGGCTAAAAGCGAAAAACCGCCGATCTTTCGTGCCGAGCGCTCGCCGCTCAAGGTCACGCTGCTGGTGTTTTCCGGCTCGTCCATCATGTGCGTGGCCTCAGCCGTCGACCCGCTGCGTGCCGCCAACCGTATCTCCGGCGAGACCCTGTTCGATTTCAAGCTGGTCTCCGTCACCGGCGAGGCCCCGGTCACCACATGCGGCCTGCCGGTGGCGGTCAGCGGCCGCTTCGACGCGGCCGAGCAGACCGATATGCTTGTCGTCGTCGCCGGCTTCGGCACCCAGAACTATGCGACGTCGGCCCTGCTGTCCGGCCTGCGCCGGGCGGCGCGGACGGCGCGCGCCTGTGGCGGCGTCGAGGCCGGCACCTGGCTGGTGGCGCGCGCCGGCCTGCTGGAAGGGCGTAGCGCCACCACCCACTGGGAGGACATGGAGGAGTTTTCCACGGCCTTTCCCGGCGTCGATGTGCGGCCCGACCGCTATGTCATCGACGGCCCGGTCTTCACGTCGGGCGGCGCCTCACCTACCTTCGACCTGATGCTGCACCTGATCCGCACGCGGCTCGGCATGGCCGTCGCGCTCGATGTCGCCAGCGTCTTCATCTACGACCAGGCACGCGCCTCAACCGATGCGCAGCCGCTGGTCTCGCTCGGCCGGCTCGACGGCTACGACCCGCGTCTGGCGCAGGCGATCCGATTGATGGAGGCGCATGTCGACCAGCCGCTGACCATTGAAGCCGTGGCAAAGCGCGCCGGCGTGACCGCGCGAACCCTGGAGAGCATTTTTCGCAAGTCGATCGGCGAGACGCCGGGCGCCTATTATCTCAGGCTGCGCCTGGGTGCGGCGCGCCGGCTGGTGGTCGACACCAGAGTGGCGATGGCCGACATTGCGGGGCGGACCGGATTTTCGTCCGCCGCGGCATTTTCGAGGGCTTTCTCACGGGCATTCGGTGAAGCGCCGGTCAGGCTGCGACGCGGGTAGCGCTTGTCGCCCAAAAGCGTGAAGCGGTTTTGGGAAGCATAGACAAAGATCGATCAGGCAGCGTTCTGACGGTCGCTGCCGCTATCGATCTGCGAGCGCATCTGCTTTGCCAGGTGGGTTTCGAAACGGCTGGCAACGGCACGATCCCACTCGTTCGAGCGGCGTGCGCCATCTTTCGGATGCGGCAATTCCATCAACCGGTCGATGATCGATCCGGCCTCGCCAGGTGAGAGCAGGGCGTCGATTTCACGTTCGTTCTGCATATCGGTTCGCCTCCTTCTTCCTCTCCCGCCACGAGCCATTCTTATACGAGATTCGTGACGGCAGTTTGAAGGCAAGAGCGAGGCGATTGAGGGGCGTCAAAGGGCAAAACCTTGTCGTCGGATATGGGCGCGCGCAAAGCCGTTCCAGGGCGTCGCCGCTGGCAAGGTAACGGCGCTTTGCACTCAGAGTCCGTTTGAATGGCTATAGCTTGAGGTCGATTGCGAAGATTGGCGCCGCCCCTCATTGCCCTGCCCGTCCTCCGCAGCAGCTGCGGAGGGTGGACTGGACATTTCTCCCCGTTAGAGACGGGGAGAAAGACGCCTTCAAACGTACCTGTTGACGATGTTTTCGAGCAGTTCCTGGCGGCCGGAGCGCGGTTGCGGCTCGATCTTTTTCTTCACCACCCGCTCGGCGATGTCTTCCAGCGAGCGCTTGCCCGACAGCATCGCCTTGGCCTCGGCGCTGTTCCAGCCGGCATAACGCTCGGCCAGCGGGCCCGACAGCGCCTTGTCCTCGACCATGCGAGCGGCGGCCTTGAGGCCGCGCGCGCAGGAATCCATGCCGCCGACGTGGCCGATCAGCAGATCCTGCGGATCGAGCGACTGACGGCGCAGCTTGGCGTCGAAATTGGTGCCGCCGGTCTTGAAGCCGCCCGCTTGCAGCACCTGGTAATAGGCCAGCGCCATCTCCGGCACATTGTTGGGGAACTGGTCGGTGTCCCAGCCGGACTGGTAGTCGTTGCGGTTCATGTCGATCGAGCCGAAAATGCCGAGCGCGTTGGCCAACGCCAGCTCGTGCTCGAAGGAGTGGCCGGCGAGGATGGCGTGGCCCTGCTCGATGTTGAGCTTGACCTCCTTCTCCAGCCCGAAGCGCTTGAGGAAGCCGTAGACCGTCGCGACGTCGTAGTCGTACTGGTGCTTTGTCGGCTCCTGCGGCTTCGGTTCGATCAGGATCGTGCCCTTGAAACCGATCTTGTGCTTGTAATCGACGACGAGACTGAGGAACCGCCCGGCCTGCTCCTGCTCGCGCGCAAGATCGGTGTTGAGCAGCGTCTCGTAGCCCTCGCGTCCGCCCCACAGAACATAGTTCTCGCCCTTCAGCCGCTTGGTGACGTCGAGGCAGCTTTTCACCGTCGCCGCCGCATAGGCAAAGACATCGGGATCGGGATTGGTTGCCGCACCGGACATGAAACGGCGATTGGAGAACAGGTTCGCCGTGCCCCAAAGAAGCTTGACGCCGGTCTGCTTCATCTTGCCCGCAAAATAATCGGCGATTTCGTCCAGGCGCGCCGCACTTTCGGAAAAATCCTTGCCCTCGGGCCGCACGTCGGCGTCGTGGAAGCAGAAATAGGGTGCGCCGAGCAGCGAGAACATCTCGAAGGCGACATCGGCCTTGAGCTTGGCCAGTTCCATCGTGTCGATGCCGCCGGCCTTGGGAAACCAAGGGCGGTCGAAGGTCTGGCCACCGAACGGATCGCCGCCCGGCCAGGCGAAGGAATGCCAATAGGCGACGGCAAAGCGCAGATGGTCCTCCAGCCGCTTGCCGGCCACCACCTCGTCGGGATTGTAGAACCGGTAGGCCAGCGGATTGGTCGAATCCGGTCCCTCATACTTGATCTTCTGGATGTCGCCGAAAAATCCGCTGCTCATTGGTTCTCTTCCTCTCGATTAATCCGCCCCGATTACCTCAGGCGTAATTGGTTTCGCTCTTGCGTCCGCCGAAAAAGCTCATGTCACAGCCACCCGACAAAGGAGACAGACCATGACCGACCTCAACACGATCGCCCAAAACTACATCACCGCCTGGAACGAAGGCGACGCGAAGCGCCGCGCCGAGTTGCTCAAGGCGACCTTCACCGAAGATGTCAGCTACCGCGATCCGCTCATGCAGGGCGACGGCCATGATGGCCTCGCCGCGCTCATCGACGGCGTCCAGCAACGCTTTGCCGGCTTCCGCTTCTCGCTGAAGGGCACGCCGGACGGCTTTGCCGACAATATCCGCTTTTCCTGGAATCTCGGCCCCGAGGGCACGCCGTCCGTCATCGAAGGCACAGATATCGGCATCATCGAGAATGGCCGCCTGAAGAGCGTCACGGGTTTTTTGGACAAGGTGCCGGCGCAGTGAGGATTTCTGGGTAAGGCGGGCGTGAGGCGCCCCCCTCTGGCCTGCCGGCCATCTCCCCCTCAAGGGGGGAGATTGGCAGCTCTTACGTCGGCTCCCGACTTGCAGCGCTGGCGATTGGCGAAGACCGAAAAAGAGCTTGATCTCCCCCCTAGAGGGGGAGATGCCCGGCAGGGCAGAGGGGGGCGCCTCGCGCCTACTCACGCCGTTGCCGCCCTGATCGCCGGATACAGCGCCCGGTAGCGGTCATAGGCATCCGCGTAAGCGCCGCCAAGCGCGGCATCAGGTTCGATCGTGGCATCCGTCCTCGGCGCCTTGCAGACATCGAGCGGATCGGCGCCCGTCGCGGCAATCAGGCCAAGCCTGGCGGCGCCGAAGGCGGCGCCGAAATCGCCGTCGGCGGGAATGTCGACCGGCAGGCCAAGCGCGGTGGCAATGGCTTTCAGCCAATAGCGCGAGCGCGAGCCGCCGCCGATTGCCGTTACGCGCGTCAATGTGGTGCCCGCTATCCTCAACGCTTCGAGACTGTCGCGAAAGGCAAAGGCGACACCGTCGAGCACGGCCTGGGTCAGTACGGCGCGGCTCGACTCATGACCAAGGCCGGTGAACGCGCCGCGAATGGCCGAATCATTGTGCGGCGTGCGTTCACCCGAGAGATAGGGCAGGAAGGACACGCCGCCCGGCGCCTTCAGCGTGTCGCCGAGTTCGGCGGTCAGTTCGCCCGCGCCCTTGCCCGTGATTTCCGACAGCCAGTTCAGCGAATCCGTCGCCGACAGGATGACGCCCATCTGGTGCCAGGTGTTCGGAAGCGCGTGGCAGAAGGTATGGACGGCACTTGCCGGGTTCGGCAGGTAGGACGCGTTCGCGGCAAAGAGCACGCCCGACGTGCCGAGCGAGACGAAGGCGTGGCCCGCGCCCACCGTGCCCATGCCGCAGGCCGAAGCGGCATTGTCACCGGCGCCACCGGCAATCGGGATGCCCGCCTGCATGCCCCATTTCGAAGCCAGTTCGGCGCGCAGGGCGCCAGCTCTGTCGGTGCCTTCGACCAGCGACGGCATCTGTCTTTCGTCGAGCGACGTCGCTGCCAGCAATTCGGACGACCAGCGACGCTTGCCGACATCGAGCCAGGCCGTGCCGGCCGAATCCGACATTTCCGAAATATGCTCCCCGGTCAGCCAGAGCCGCAGGAAGTCCTTGGGCAGCAGCACCTTCGCTACCCCGGCGAAGGCAGCGGGCTCGTTGTTCTTGACCCAGGCAAGCTTCGGCGCGGTGAAGCCAGGAAAGACGATGTTGCCAGTGAGTTCGCGGAAGCGAGGATCGGCATCGAGCGCCGCTGCCTCGACATGACTGCGCGTATCGTTCCACAGGATGCAGGGGCGCAGCACCTTGTCGGCCGAATCGAGCAAGGTTGCACCGTGCATGTGGCCGGACAGGCCGATGCCTTTCACCGCCGCGAGTTGCCCTGGATGGGAAGCCCTCAATTCGGCAATTGCTTCGTCGCAGGCGCGTATCCATTGAGCCGGATCCTGTTCCGACCAGCCGGGGTGCGGACGCGATACGTCGAGCGACGCATGGCCGGAACCGATGACGGACTGTCCCGCATCGATCAGCAGCGCCTTGATACCCGACGTGCCCAGGTCGAGGCCGAGATACATGATTTCCTCCCTTGCCATTAATTTTTTCGGATCTCGAAAAAATCTGGCTTGGCCAGGTTTTAAGGCAAGATCCGCTTCGGGTCAATTCTCTGACAAATCGGCCGCACGCCGTGAAAGCAGCGCCGACAGTGGACTGTCGGGCCGCGCCGTCGAACGCTCGGCCGTGAGCGCTCTTGCCAGCGCGCCATCACCCGCCCGCAAGGCCGCTTCGATCAGTGTCAGGTCGATGATGTCGCGTTGTGCATGGCTGCCGCCGAAGCGATGGGCGATCGCCCGAATCGGCCTGATCAGGCGCACCGTCCGGCTATAATCCCTGTCGCCGAATGCCTGGATGGCGAGCGTAAGGGGATGGCCTACATCCCGGGTGAAAGCCGCGTTGTCGTCGTCGCCGCGCATGGCCTCCCGCTGCGCGTCGAGCAAGGTCCGGGCCGGGGCGTCGAGCCCGGCACCAACGAAGGCCATCATCGCGTGAGCGTCGTTGAAAGCATAATTGCCGGCGCCGGCCTTGGGCGCCCAGTTGGTGGCAAGCGCTGCCCAGCGATCGCCTGCATCGAGGCCGCCGAGATGGAGCCGCCACAAGATCGCCGAAGCATCGACCATGTTGAGCGCCAGCGTCGATCGCGTGCCGTAGATCGGCCCGTCATAAAGTGCCAGCACCTCGTCGGTCTCGCCGAGGTCATAGTGAAATAGCGCCAGATGCCACCAATTGTGCACCTTGAGAAAACTCTCCGTCGTCCACGCCTCGGGGTTGGCGCGCATCCAGGCGATGCCATCCTTTTGCCGGCTTTGCATCTCCATCACATGCGCCACGGCATGTTGCGCCCAGCCGTCGCGCGGCTCGATCTCGATCGCCGCGCGGCCAAGCGTTTCGGCACGGGCGTAGTCTCCCATCTCCTCCAGCCCGAAGGCCTGCATGCCGAGCACGGCATGGTAGCCTGGCATATCGTCCTGCCAGGACGGCAAGGCGCGGGCGATGCGGTCGCGCAGCATGCGGGCATTGCCGGTGAAGAAATCGATCTGGTGCCCGATCTGCAGCGCCACCGCATCGAGCGGGAAATCGATGGCGACGTCTTCGAGGATGCGGGCGGCCTCATGCCAGCGCCCGCCGGCGAGATGGCCAAGGGCAGAGACATGCGCCTCTTCGCGCCCCGTCGCGGCAAGCGGCAGCGCCGCTTCGTAACATGCCTTGGCCACGGCCGTCGCCTCTCGTTCAGTAGCGAGCCCAAAGAGATAGCCCTTGAAGACATGCGCCATGACGAAACCGGGGTTCTCGGCGATGGCCCTGTCGACCGAGCCGACAGGATCGCCGATGAAGCACTGCAGCTCACGCACCGCCTGGCTGTAGGGCGTGAACCCCGCATCGCTCGCGCCCGAAAACGCCAGGCCGAATGCATCATTGACTGCCATGCAACGTCCCCTGATCGACCCGTGAGCGATCCTTCGAACCTAGGTCCGAAGCGATCTTAAAGCCGTGCGGTGATGACCGGCGGCCGCATCGGCCGCGTTAACATGAAGCTCGATGAGAATTATTTCAACATGTCCGCCGGCACCATCGGCCGCGACCTCGTCACCGGCTTCGACAAGGACACGATCATCCTCTCGGGCGGCACTATCGGCGGCAATATCAGCGTCAGCGGCGGCAATGACAGCGTGACGGTTGCCGGCGGCACGGTCGGCGGCGATGTGCCGATGAGCTTTGGCGACAATTTCGTCTGGAGTGGCGGCGGCATCATCTGTGGTTCGGTCGACCTCGGCGGCGACAAGCGATGCCGCCAGAGTCGGCGCTGCGCGAGGAGCGAGCCCGAACTCAATTGCTGGAACGCATCGCCACCGTGGCGATGCCGGCGCCGACCAGCAGCGTGCCGCCGGTTCGGTTGAAGATGCGGATCGCCTTGGGGTTGCGAACGACGTTGCGGGCGCGTGCCGCGATCAGCGCGTAGCCGAAGGCATTGGCGAAGGCGAGCGCCAGGAAGGTCGTCTCGAAGATCAGCATCTGCGTCCAGAAATCGGCGTGCCGGTCGAGGAACTGCGGCAGGAAGGCGACGAAGAAAGTGATGCTCTTCGGGTTGAGCGCGGTGACCAGCCAGGCATGCGCCATCATCTTGGCCGACGATACTGCGTCGGTGCGCGGTTCGGCTTTCAGCGCGCCGCCGGCGCGGAACAGTTTCACGCCGAGATAGATCAGATAGCCGGCGCCGATCAGCTTCAGGATCGTGAAGACAGTCGCCGAAGCCGCCAGCAGCGCGCCGATGCCGAGCATCGACATCGTCATCGCGGTGAAGTCTCCCAGCGCCACGCCGACCGCCATCGGCAGGGCGGTGCGCCAGCCCTGGCCCAGCGCATAGGACACCACCAGAAGAATAGTCGGCCCCGGAATGACGAGAAGGATCGTCGATGCGGCGGCGAAGGCGGCCCAGTTTTCGAAGGACATGCTCGTCTCCCTTGAGCTCAAAGAAGAGGATAAATCCTTAGGCCCGGGAGAATGTAAAGGCCACGATTTCAATCGCGCCAACGGCAGGCCGGCATCCGTTCGCGCCGTTTAGCGAAATCACGACATCGGCCAAGGCCTTTACGCTTTATCAACCATGAATGGTGAAAATGCCTGCTATCCGGCCGGACCGTGCTTCCCGCCGACAGCGTAGGGTTTGGGTACATGCGTGGGTTGCCGCAAGGTCTGACGCCGCCGCGAAACGGCGACGCAATCGAAACCGATCATCACTTCTCCCGCCGTGCCATACTGTCCGGGGCGGGCGCGCTGGCGCTGCTCAGCGCCGCCGGCTGCTCGACTTCCGGCGGTGGCCTGTCGATGCTGCAGCTTGACGACACGGTTACCGGCTCGGTGCGGCCGATCCGCCCGAGTATCAGCGTCGACAAAAACATCACCAGTCCCGACTTGATGTACGCCGCCTTGACCGATGGCGGCTTCAACGTGCCCGAAGTGCCTTACCTCAAGGTCAAGCCGGAATTCCGCCGCCAGATCGTGGTCGACACGACGGGCGAAGCGCCCGGCACCATCGTCGTCCACCTGCAAGAGCGCATGCTCTACCTCGTCCAGCCGGGTGGCGATGCCATCCGCTATGGCGTCGGCGTCGGCAAGGACGGCTTCCGCTGGTCCGGCCGCGCCAACATCCAGTACGGCAGGGAGTGGCCGACCTGGACGCCGCCGCCCGAGATGATCACCCGCAAGCCGGAGCTGGTGAAGTGGCAGGGCGGCCAGCCCGGCGGCCTCACCAATCCGCTCGGCGCGCGTGCGCTCTACATCTATCAGGACGGCAAGGACACCGGCTACCGCATCCATGGCTCGCCCGAATGGGCGAGCATCGGTCAGGCGATGTCGTCGGGCTGCGTGCGCCTGATCAACCAGGACATCATCGACCTCTACAGCCGCGTTTCGAAGAAAAATCCGGTGGTGGTCGTCTGATCCGTCACCCGCTCCACTCTCCCGTTGCGCGATAGCGAAAGACAGGCGAAGGTGCCCTGAAACCATCGCCTCGGGAGAGATCAGGAATGGCCGGAACTTTCGTCATCGCGCAGGGCGGCGGCCCGACCGCCGTCATCAACCAGACGGTTGTCGGGGCGACGCTGGAGATCCGCAAGCGGCATCCCGGCGCCAAGGTGCTGGGTTCGCTGCATGGCGTGCGCGGCATTCGTGACGGCAATTATGTCGACCTCTCCGCCATATCGGAGGACCGGCTGCGGCTGATCGCCGGGACACCAAGCGCCGCCCTTGGCTCGACGCGCGACAAGCCGGACGCCGCCTATTGCGACGTGATTCTCAACGGCCTGAAAAAGGCTGGCGCCGATGCCTTCATCTACATCGGTGGCAACGACACGTCGGGCACGCAGCAGATCCTGACCGACGCCGCCGGCGGCAAGATCGCTTTCGTCCATGCACCGAAAACCATCGACAATGATCTCGAGGAAAACGACCACACGCCAGGCTTCATGTCGGCGGCCGAGTTCGTCGCCGGCGCATTCCTCTCCGTCGATCTCGATTTTCGCGCGCTGCCCGGCATCTATGTCGGCATCGTCATGGGCCGGCACGCAGGATTCCTGACCGCCGCCTCGGCCGCCTGGCAACTCGACCCCGACAGCGGTCCGCACCTGGTCTACGTGCCGGAGCGGCCGTTCTCGGCCGCCGGCTTCATAGAAGACGTGCGCGCTACGCTCGACCGCCACAAGCGCTGCATTGTTGCCGTGTCGGAAGGTGTCAGCACCGCCGACGGCAAGGCGCTGGTCGAAAGCCTGGTGCCACCGGACAAGCTCGAGCGCGACGCGCATGGCAACGTCAAATTGTCCGGCAGCGATCTGCCGGCCGCGCTTGAGCGCGCATTGGCCGAAGGCCTGCCGGGCAAGCGGGCCCGCGTCGATGCGCTTGGCTATATGCCGCGCGGCTATGTCGGCGCCATCAGCGCGGTCGATGCGCAGGAGGCTTTCGATGCCGGCGCCTTCGCCGTCACCGTTGCCGAACAAGGCGGCGGCTCGGTGGCATTGCAATATGACGGCACCAAAACGGTGCTGAAGAAGGTGCCGTTGAAGAACGTCGCCGGCAAGACCCGCCATATGCCTGACACTTTCATGAAGCCCGACGTCAACCAGCTGTCCGATGCCGGCATGGCCTACCTCAAGCGGCTGGTGCCCGAAAAATACAAGGTCGGGAAGCCGTTCGTCTGATGCCCCAGGCTCACACTTGATGCCGGTTCAAACTTGATGCCGGGCTCACACTTGATGCCGGACTGGTTCAGCAGGAGCATCGTCGACGACAAGACGACGATGCTGACCGAGCCGTTCGTGCATGAGTATGTGCGTGCCAATATCTGGCACCTGCGCGGACGCGACGCCGACCTTTTGGTCGATACCGGCATGGGTATTTGTCCGCTGGCGCCGGAGATCGAGACGCCGGAGGGCAAGCCGCTGCTGGTCGTCGCCACCCATATCCATCTCGACCACGTCGGTTCGCTGCACGAATTCCCGCTACGGGCGGGGCCAAGGATGAGTGCCGCGCAGTTCGAGAGCATGGACGAGGCCGCCACCTACGCCTACATGTTCCGCGACCTCGAAGGCGCCGTTTCGAAACTGCCGGAACATGGCTGGAAGGCCGCCGACTACAAAATCCCCTCGGCACCGTTGACACACATCCTCGGCGAGGGCGATTTGGTCGATCTCGGCGACCGGCAATTCCGCGTGCTGCATCTGCCCGGTCACTCGCCGGATTCGATCGCGCTGTTCGACGAAACCGACGGCCTGTTCTTCAGCGGCGATGCCATCTACGACGACCGACTGATCGACGACCTTCCGGACTCCGACCAAGCCGCCTATGTCAGCACCATGCAGCGCCTGCTCGACCTGCCGATCCGCATCGGCCATGGCGGCCATGGCCCAAGCTTCGACGGCAAGCGCATGCGCGAGATCGCCTCGGCTTACATACGCCGGCGAGCGGGTCCGTAAGCGCGTCCTGAATTAAATCTTCGTAAGGTCGGCCCAAAACCCTAATCCAGGCCGATCCAAAACCTAGATAGCTGGTTGTCGATGCGGCCGGCCGCCATGTACGGCGAGACAGGCGATCCCGGTCGCCGGCACGCCGACGGGAGCTTCTCCAGGAAACCCCGCGGCGCCGGATCAACTCTCGCCCGGACAGAACGACCATGTCACCCCTAAGCATTCTTCGTAGGCATCGCGTCGCAGCCCTGCTGGGCGCTGCACTGATCATCTCTCCCGCCGTCGTCTCGTTGGCGCAGAACGCGAGCAGCATCGGCACGAGCAACGCCGCCGCGACGACCCAGACCCCTATTGCCGGGATAAAGGCCCCGAACGGTTCGTTTGCACCGATCGTGGCGACGGCCAAACCGGCGGTGGTGACCGTCACTACGGTCACCAAGGCACAGCCGGAAGCGATGGGCGGGGCGTCGCCTTTCGATGGCGATTCACCCTTGGACGATTATTTCCGCCAGTTCTTCGGTGATCAGGGAACACCCATGCCCAGGACGCCGCCGCAGCGCCAGGCGCCGCGGAGCGAGGCCTTGGGCTCCGGCTTAATCGTCAGTACCGATGGCACCATCGTCACCAACAACCACGTCGTCGATGGCGCCTCTTCGATCAAAGTGACGCTCGACGACGGCACCGAGCTTCCGGCCAAGCTCGTCGGCCGCGATGCCAAGAACGATCTCGCCGTGCTCAAGGTCAAGACCGGCAAGTCCTTGCCGGCCATCAAGTGGGGCGATTCCGACAGGCTGATGACAGGCGACCAGGTGCTGGCGATCGGCAATCCGTTCGGCATCGGCACGACGGTCACCGCAGGCATCGTTTCGGCACGCGGCCGCGATCTGCACAGCGGGCCGTTCGACGATTTCATCCAGATCGACGCACCGATCAACCGTGGCAATTCCGGCGGTCCGCTGGTGGATGTGAACGGCAACGTCGTCGGCATCAACACGGCGATCTTTTCGCCCAACGGCGGCAGTGTCGGCGTCGGCTTCGCCATCCCGTCCGACCAGGCGCAGAAAGTGGTCGCCAAGCTGATGAAGGGCGGTTCCATCCAGTATGGCTATCTGGGCGTCCAGATCCAGCCGGTGACGCCTGACGTGGCAAGCGCCATCGGGCTCGATCACGCCGGCGGCGCCCTGGTTTCACAGGTCAATGACGGCTCGCCCGCGGCAAACGCCGGCATCGAGAGCGGCGACGTCATCACCAGCTTCGCCGGACAGGACGTGAAGGACCCCAAGGACCTGTCCCGGGCCGTCGCCGACGTCGCGCCGGGCGCCAGGGAAACACTGGATGTCTGGCGCAAGGGCAAGACCATGCGGATTTCCGTCGATGTCGGGCGCAACAGCGACGAGGCCAAGACGGCGTCGACCGGCGATTCCAGCGCGCCGAGTGCTGGGCAGGGCGCGCGCCTGCCGGCGCTCGGCCTTGGCCTGATGGACATCACGCCCGAAATTCGCCAGCAGATGAACCTCGCCGACAACGAGCATGGCGCGGTGGTCGCCAGCGTCAATCCCGATAGACCGGCGGCTGCCGCCGGCGTACAGCCCGGCGATATCATCGTCGCCGTCAACCAGGCTCCGGTGAAGAGCGCCAGGCAAGTGACCCAGGCGATTGCGCAGGCCGGCAAATCGGGCCGCCATTCCGTGCTGCTCCTGGTGGAGCGAGGCGACGCTCAGATCTATGTTGCCGTGCCGTTCGCCAATGGCTGAGACGTATTTGCCGGCGTGAGTGCTGGCGGTGTGGCAGGCCTGTCGATGACGCACCTGCCATTCCATGCGATCAAATGGCGGCAGTCTAGTCGCGCGCAGCTATATCGGCGCGGATAAGTACGGTCACGGATCCGTTCCGAAGCAACGGACGGTAGTCCGCCAGTGCCGCGGCGATTGCCGGATTGTCATGCAAAGGCGGCATGGACTGCTGTGCGATTAGGTCCAATTGCACCGGTGCGCGCGGTCCGGCAGCGCCGTCGTCGATGACGATGTCCGGACGTTTCGCTGCGAGTTCGCTTGCGATCGAAACGGCGTATCTTTCCCGCAGTGCCGCCAAATCCCCCCGCTTCGCGGGGTCGTGCTCCAGCGTCATCAGTATTCCCGCGTCATTGACCATCCACCCTGATTGTTGGCGTGCCACGAAGCGGGCGCCGGTCATCCGAGTGAGCGGATTGCTGAACTGCAGTTGCGAGGCGATTGACATCATGGTTGGGCGCTCGACCGCGCGCACGATTGCCGCGGTCGCGTCATCAAGATCGCGACGCGAATGGGCGAACGCCATGCCCTGCTGCAGCGCTGTCAAAAGCCCAATCGAGAATAGGCAGAGCGCGGCGCCGGCCCTGGCCAACGCCGGTAGGGTCCGGAACGGTTTCGACCTTGCATATTGCAGCATGAGGGCCAGGACGCCGAGCGTCAGAAATGGCAGTGCCTGGTAGGTCCAGCCTTTGCCCATAATAACGAAGGCTGGAACGTAGGCGGCGCCCGCCAGCAGCACTATCCCGGCGTCGCGATCGGGCCGACCGGGATACGCCATCGCCAGCAGGGCCACAGTCATAGCCACGAACATCGTAACGTGCCACTGCGTCAGCACGTCAGCCACCGGCATGCGCATGGGCAAATAGACCTGACGCAGCAGCGGCAGCACATCGGTAAAGAAGGGCTGCATGAAAATGGCAAGCGCGATCAGGTAGGCCACGGTGAGAGTTGCGCCGATTACATTTTCAGTGGTCAGCAGCGGATGCAGCGACCGTCGTCGCAGCGCAGCGGCCAGGGCAGGCACCGCCAGAGCCAGCACGCTGTAGGGCGGTTTGATCATGACGAATATCCCAGCGCCGAGACCGGCAACGATCCGCTCGGTCACGCTGCCGTCTTGGAAATCGGCAGTCTTGTCGCGTGCGGAAAACAGAGCCAGCCAAGGCAGCAAGGCGAGGACGGCGATCTGTTCTCGCTGGCCGAAATCGATCGGGAACAGGAATAGCACGAAAAACACGGCAGCCGGAACGATCCAGACATGCCGGTTCAGCGTTTCGTCCGCCCGCGCGACAATGCGTGCCGAAAAACAGACTGATGCGACCGCGAGTGCGGTCACGCCGACGCTCACCCAAAACTCGGCCGGCACCCTGGTCAAGCGCTCAAGCAACACAAAGGGCAAGTACAGCCAGACGGAGAAGGCCGGGTTGACCTCGATAATGTCGACCGAGAGGCGCTCGCCATCGAGCACCCGCTCGCCGATCGTCAACAGCCACGACACGTCGACGTTGCCTGGCATGACAAGGAACGAGACGATGATGGTATAAGCAACAATCAGCAGCGTCGCGGCCACAGGCCAGCCGCAGCGGCCAGCAGCCGCGACTTCAACGGATTGCACAGCGGCCGGTTTGTCGGAAGCAACGAATGGCGCATCCATGCCAGCGGTCCTCACCACCAAAGCAGCAGTCGTGCTGCATATTTAGCAAACCGGCGGTTAAGAGCGTTCTAACCTGGCGGCCGAACGCCGCTTCACCTCCAAAAGGGTCGCTCGGAACGGTTCCAGTCGAGGCGCTTTACGTCTCGTTTTTATGCGTCTCACCAAAACCGCCGCGCAATTGGGCGCCATGCATCTGATTTTATGCATGCCGTTGTCCCAGACCGATGCACAGCTAGGGCGACATGCATCAGAGCTTGCGCAGCGCCACTTCCTCGACCAGATGGTCGGCGCCCTTGCGCAGGATCAGGTCGGCGCGGGCGCGCGTCGGCAGGATATTTTCGCGCAGGTTCTTCAAATTGATGTTGGTCCACAGGCCTTCGGCGATCGCCCGGGCAGCACCCTGCGAGAGCTGCGAATAGCGATGGAAAAAGGAATCCGGGTTGCGGAAGGCCGTGTCGCGCAGCCGCATGAAGCGGGAAATGTACCACTCGTGGATCAGCTTCTCGTCGGCATCGATATAGATGGCGAAGTCGAAAAAGTCAGACAGGAAAGGCACGATCTTGCCGTCCTGCGGCAGCTTGCCCGGCTGCAAGACATTGATGCCTTCGAAGATCAGGATGTCCGGCCGGTCGATGGTGACGAACTCGCCGGGAATGACGTCGTAGGTGAGGTGTGAATAGACCGGTGCGCGGACATTGCGCTGCGCCGACTTGATGCCCGAAAGGAAGCGCAGCAGCGCGCCGACATCGTAGCTGTCTGGAAAACCCTTGCGCTCCATCAGGTTTTCGCGGCGCAGGACCTCATTGGGCAGCAGGAAGCCGTCGGTGGTGATGAGATCGACCTTGGGGCTCGACGGCCAGCGCGCCAACAGCTCCTTCAGCACGCGCGCCGTGGTCGACTTGCCGACCGCGACGGAACCGGCAATGCCGATGATGAACGGCGTCTTGACCACATCCACCGCGTTGAAGAAGGCTTGGCGCTGGCGAAACAGAAGCTGACTCGCTTCGACATGCGCCGACAAAAGCCGCGACAGCGACAGATAGATGCGCTTGACCTCTTCGAGGTCGATCGGGTCGTTGAGCGAACGCAGGCGGCGGAACTCGTCCTCGGTCAGCGTCAGCGGCGTGTCGGCGCGGAATTGCGACCATTGCTCGGCGGAGAAAAAGCGAAAAGGCGAATATTTCTCGGTCGGCGCGAGCTGATCCATCGAGACTCCTGCCCTCCCTCGCGATCAGCCCTGGGGCCGCGACGCCTTCTCGGCGATGCCCGAACGCCCGGTGCGGCTTTCGAGCTCCTTGAGCACGTCGCCCAGCGGAATCCCTGAGATGCCGAGAACGACCAGCCAATGATATATGAGATCGGCACTTTCCGAAACGAGGGCCGGTTTGTCGCCCTTGACGGCGGCAATCACCGTCTCGACCGCCTCTTCGCCAAGCTTCTGTGCCGCCTTGTCGATGCCGCGCGCGAACAGCTTCGCGGTCCACGAGTCCGGGTCGCCGGACTCTGCGCGTTCCCTGACGATTTTTTCCAGATCGGATAGCGAAAACTCAGTCATGGCGCCGTCTATCCGCTTGTTTACGAATGATCTTTTCGAAAACGGGTTCCCACTTTTTCGGGATCATGCTTTAGGACCGATCACCGGGGGAGTCCAGCCGCATCGGCAGGCCTGCCTTGGCCATATGAGCCTTGGCTTGTGCTATCGTGTAGGTGCCGAAATGGAAGATGGAGGCCGCCAGCACCGCACCGGCATGGCCGTCGCGGATGCCCTCGACCATGTGGTCGAGCGTGCCGACGCCGCCGGAAGCGATAACCGGCACGCGAACCGCGTCTGATACCGCGCGGGTGAGCGCGATGTCGTAGCCGGCCTTGGTGCCGTCACGGTCCATCGAGGTCAGCAGGATCTCGCCGGCGCCGCGATCGACCATTCGCCGGGCGAACTCGACCGCATCCATGCCGGTCTTCTCGCGCCCGCCATGGGTGAATATCTCCCAGCGGTCGGCCTCGCCGGCGCCGGACACTTTCTTGGCGTCGATGGCGACGACGATGCACTGGTTTCCGAACTTGTCGGCCGCCTCGGCGACGAAATCCGGGTTCTTGACCGCCGCCGTGTTGATCGACACCTTGTCGGCCCCTGCCAGCAGAAGTTTCCGGATGTCGGCGACCTGGCGCACGCCGCCGCCGACGGTCAGCGGCATGAAACATTGTTCGGCGGTGCGGGCGACGACGTCGAAGATGGTTTCGCGGTTGTCCGACGAAGCCGTGATGTCGAGAAAGCAAAGCTCGTCGGCACCGGCCGCGTCATAGGCCTTCGCGGCCTCGACAGGGTCGCCGGCATCGACGAGGTCGACGAAATTGACGCCCTTGACGACGCGGCCGTTCTTGACGTCGAGGCAAGGAATGACGCGAGCCTTCAGCATCAGCGGCCCTCTATCGTGGCGATGAGATCGTTGAGCAATTGGCCGACGAGCGGCGGAACATTGGCTTGCGCGTCGAAGGCCGGATCATAGGCGGAAACGGTGATGCCGACGACCGGCAGCGCAAGCGCCATGGCGCAGGTCGCATCGCGCAACTGTTCCGGGCTCGGTCCGCCGGGAGTGATATAGCGATTGGCTTGCAGCGCCTCCGGATCATGCACGTCGAGATCGAGATGCATGTGCACCCTTTTTGCGCCGGCCGCCTTCAGTCTTTCAATCGCCCCGGCCGCATTCGCGCATTCGGTCCGAATGACCGGCAATTTCTCCAGCAGCTGCTTTTCGTCCGGATCGAGATCGCGTGCATTGACGAGCACGCAATGCGCCGGGTCGATCGGCTTGAAGCCGGGAATGGCTGATGCCATCGGGCGCCAGCACAAGCCAAGCACCGTCGCCAGCGCCATGCCGTCGAGAAAGCCGTATGTGGATGTCTCGGGCGTGTTGAGGTCGCCATGCTGGTCGGCCCAGATGATCGCGTCGGCGGCTTCGCCTGCGACCGCACCGGCTGATGTCAGGCAGTTTCCTGCAAGCACGATGGGAAACCGCCCCCTGTCGCGGGCAATACGGACCTCGCCCGATATGGCGTTGCAGACCGCAAAGCCGGTGGCGATCTCGCGCTCTTGGGCATGGCCGACCTTGCCGATGTCCTCGACCGCAACGTCGTGGCCAGCCATGGTCAGGGCATCGACCAGCCCGCCCGATATCAACGCGTCCGGACCCTGGCCCATGCCGCCGTGGAAATGGCCGCTGTCATAGGAGGCGAGGATGATGGTGAGTTTCACGATTTCGCCTCCGCCACAGGCCTGCTCCGCAGGATCGCCAGCGCTTCGGCCGGATCGATGCGGCCATCATAGAGCGCGCGGCCGGAGATCGCGCCTTCAAGCTTTTGAGCGTCCGGCATGGTCATGCGCACGATGTCGGCGATCGAGGCGAGGCCGCCGGACGCGATGACGGGGATCGACACGGCGTCGGCGAGATCGATCGTGGCTTCCCAGTTGATGCCGGTCAACACGCCGTCGCGGTCGATATCGGTGTAGATGATGGCGGCGACGCCGGCGCCCTCGAATTTCTTCGCCAGTTCGGTGACGCCGAGGCTCGACGCCTCTGCCCAGCCCTCGACGGCGACCTTGCCGCCCTTGGCGTCGATGCCGACGGCCACCTTCCCCGGGAAAGCCTTGCAGGCCTGTTTGACCAGTTCGGGATCGCGCACCGCCACCGTGCCGAGGATGACGCGGGCAAGACCGCGGTCGAGCCAGTCCTCGATCTGCTCCAGCGTGCGTATGCCTCCGCCGAGTTGCACCGGGTTCTTCGTCGCCTTGAGGATGGCGCCGACCGCCGCGCTGTTTACGCTCTGGCCCTGGAAGGCGCCGTTGAGATCGACGACGTGCAGCCACTCGAAGCCTTGCCGTTCGAAGGCCTCGGCCTGGGCGGCTGGGTCATCGTTGTAGATGGTCGCGGTCGCCATGTCGCCGTGCTTCAGGCGCACGCACTGGCCGTCCTTGAGGTCGATGGCTGGAAACAGGATCATCCGTTCAGGCGCCTTCAACGATGACGAAGTGGCCGGTCGAAGCGGCAAGCCTGAACTCCAGAGCATGCTGATATTCGGGCGAATGATAGCATTCTACCGCCTTGTCGTAGGATTCGAACTCGACCAGCACATGACGGTTTCCGGTTGGTCCTTCCGGATTGTCGTAGCGACCGGCCCGCACCAGGAATTTCGCGCCGTACTCGGCAAAGGCGACGGCATTCGCCTCGATGTACCGCTTGTACATCTCGGGATCGCGGACATCTATCATCGCCATCCAATAGCCCTTCCTGCTCATGTGCTCAGGGCCTCCAGCGCAGGAAGTTTGTGATCAGCGCGAGACCCAACGCCTGGCTCTTTTCAGGATGGAACTGCGTGCCGACGAGATTGTCGCGGGCGACGGTGGCCGTCACCAGGCCGCCGTAGTCCGCAACCGCCAGAACTTCGTCCGGTTTGCGCGCATCGATATGGTAGGAATGGACGAAATAGGCGTGCAGCCCCGCGGCCCCGGTCGGAATGCCGGTAAACAGCGGATGCTGGCGCCTGAGCTCGATCGTGTTCCAGCCGATCTGCGGGATCTTCAATGCCGGATCGGCCGGCGTGATCTCCTTGACGTCGCCGGCAATCCAGCCAAACCCGTTGGCAATCGTCTTCTCAAGGCCTCGTTCCGACATCAGCTGCATGCCGACGCAGATGCCGAGGAAGGGCCGGCCCTTCCGAACGGCGACTTCCTCGACTGCTTCCCACATGCCGTCAACGGCGCGCAAGCCGGCCGCGCAGTCGGCATAGGCGCCGACGCCGGGCAGGACGATGCGGTCGGCCGTGCGCACCCGTTCGGCGTCGGCCGTCAGGTCGATCTGCGCGGATATGCCGGCCTCGCGCGCGGCGCGCTCGAAAGCCTTGGTGGCCGAGCGCAGATTGCCCGAACCGTAATCGATGATCGCAACACGCATGTCAGCGCCTTCCCGGAATATGGGTCAGTCCGAGCGCCATGCCAGGCTGCGCAGGGCGGGCAAGAGCCGCATCCGGAATCATGCGCGGCGCCGGTACGGCTTGGCCGGAAAGCGCATCGGCTTCCAATGCGTAGCGTGCGTCGGCATCATCGAGCCAACCGGCCTCCACCACGCCCCATTCATGCCAGCCGCGCCGGCGAAGTGCCGCGATGCGCAGGCCCTGCCCCTCCAGGCCGACATAGAGCGAGACCAGCAGCGACAACAGCGAACCGGCCAGACCAAGGCCGAGCCCTTCGCCAAGCATCGAAAGCAGGACCATCACAAGGAAGACAAGTGCTGCCTCGATCCACATCCGGTGCCAGGCGAACCACAGCGGCGGCACCAGCAGACCAAACCAGGTGAAGCCATCGCGGACAAGGGCGGCTGCATCGACCTTTTCGCTGCGGCCGGGCGGTTCCATCACGACATAGGCGGCCATGACGCTATCCCTTCAAAGATCCCTTGGTGGAGGGAACCGCGTCCGGCTGGCGCGGGTCGCGTTCCAACGCAGCACGCAGCGCACGCGCCACGGCCTTGAAGCATGTCTCGGCGATATGGTGGTTGTTGGCACCATAGTGATTGGTGACATGCAGCGTGATGCCGGCATTCTGCGCCAGCGCCTGGAAGAATTCACGCACCAGTTCGGTGTCGAACGTGCCGATCTTCGGCGACGAGAACGAAACGTCCCAGACGAGGAACGGGCGGCCGGACACGTCGATTGCCGCGCGCGTCAGCGTCTCGTCCATGGCAAGGTCGATCGAGGCATAGCGCATGATGCCGCGCCGGTCGCCCAGCGCCTTGGTCAGCGCCTGGCCGAGCGCAATGCCGGTGTCCTCGACCGTGTGGTGGTCGTCGATATGCAGGTCACCCTTGGCCTTGACCGCCATGTCGATCAGGGAATGGCGGGAAAGCTGGTCCAGCATGTGATCGAAGAAGCCGACGCCCGTCGCGATCTCCGACTTGCCCGAGCCATCGACATGGACCGATACGGAAATGTCGGTTTCCTTGGTCTTGCGGCTTGCTTCGGCGGAACGGCGCGCCATCACTCTATCCTTGTCCCAGAGGGGTTGCGTCGCAACCGGTTCACGGGCCTCAAGCGCTCGCAGGCTTGAAAACGAGAGCCTTCTATCAGCATGATCCGGCGATTGCCAGTTGCCAAGCACAGAGGCACCGGCCTTGCGGCAGGGCCCCGAGATCGGGTTGACAATGGCCTGGTGACGGCCGGTCGGCTAGCCGGTGGGTTGTGCCGATAGGAATTTTTTCTTGACGGGTGAGTGCAGCTATGCTAGATATCTGGTCATGGTGACGAGTTGCGCCAAGAACACGCGGCCAGGCGGGTTTTCCGTTCAATGCTTCGTCAACCGCGCGCCGGCGAAGGCTCCGAGGGAACCCCGCTAACCCGTATTGGCCTTGCCGGAGAGGCAATTTGCAATCGTTCGCCCCATGCATACATATGGCCGATCAAAGTTACTCGTACCGCGCCAATCGCCTTTTCGGGATCGCGCGAATCGGAGCCAGGACATGTCTGATAATCTGACCATGCACGCCACGACCATCGTAACGGTGCGCAAGGGCAACAAGGTGGTGATCGCCGGCGACGGCCAGGTCAGCCTTGGCCAGACCATCATGAAAGGCAACGCCAGGAAGGTGCGCCGCATCGGCAAGGACGGCAATGTGATTGCCGGTTTCGCCGGCGCCACGGCGGACGCCTTCACGCTTCTGGAACGGCTCGAAGCCAAGCTCGAACAATATCCCGACCAGCTGACGCGGGCCTGCGTCGAGCTCGCCAAGGACTGGCGCACCGACCGCTACCTGCGCCGGCTGGAAGCGATGATGCTGGTCGCGGACAAGTCGATCTCGCTGGCGCTGACCGGCACTGGCGACGTGCTTGAACCCGAACATGGCGTCATGGCCATCGGTTCCGGCGGCAATTACGCACTGGCTGCCGCGCGCGCGCTGATGGATACCGACAAGGATGCCGAGGAGATCGCCCGCAGGGCCATGCAGATAGCGTCGGACATCTGCGTCTACACCAACAACAACTTCGTCGTTGAAACGCTCGATGCCGCCTGAGCAGGTCGTGCTCTACGATTTTCGGCCGGTGACCAGGAAAGACCTGCCGATGATCGCCGGCTGGCTCGCCGAGCCGCATGTCGCGGAGTGGTGGGACGACCCGGAGGCCGAAATCGCCGAGATTCGCGACCATATCGACTCGATTTCGGTCGAGCCGCTGATCGTCGAACTCGACGGCGAGCCGATCGCCTATCTGCAGAGCTACGATCCGCATCTGGAGGACGACCACCCCTATGCCGACCAGCCATTCGGCACGCTCGGCATCGACCTATCGATCGGCCGGCCGGAGCTGATCGGCATCGGTCACGGTTCGGCGATCGTGCGCCAGTTTGTCGAACAGCTGTTCGAGGAAGGTGTTCCGCGCGTCATCATCGACCCGGATCCAGCCAATGGTCGCGCGATTCGGGCCTATGAAAAGGCTGGATTCCAGGCGATTGATCGCAGGCAGTCGGTCTATGGTAACGTCGTTTTGATGGGAATCGACGCCGACGAAGGCGACGCGGACGAGGGGTAATAGGGCATGAACACACTGGTCGACGAGAAAGGCCTGTCCGCTTACGAAAACAGCTGGCGGATGGGGCTACTGATCGTTCTTGGCCTAGTCACGGTCCAGGCGGCCACGCTCTATCTGATGGGTCATCCGCCGATCTGCACCTGCGGTTACGTCAAATTCTGGCACGGCGTGGTGATGAGTTCGGAGAACTCCCAGCACATTTCGGACTGGTATACGTTCTCGCACATCATCCACGGCTTCCTGTTCTACGCGTTGGCACGGTTCCTGTTTCCGCGTTCGCCGATCGGCTTGCGGCTGGCATTCGCCGTCCTCGTCGAAGGCGGCTGGGAAATCCTCGAAAACAGCCCGTTCATCATCGAACGCTACCGCGCCGGTACTATTTCGCTCGATTATTACGGCGACAGCATCATCAATTCGGTATCCGACACACTGGCCATGGTGCTGGGATTTGTGATGGCGCGAAAGCTACCTATATGGGTGATCGTCAGCCTCGCCCTCATCTTCGAAGTGGGTACTGGCTATCTGATCCGGGACAATCTGACACTCAACGTGATCATGCTGCTGCATCCGTCCGAGACCATCAAGCAGTGGCAAACTGGAATTTAGTGATATGAGCACATTCTCACCCCGCGAAATCGTTTCGGAACTCGACCGCTTCATCATCGGCCAGAAGGACGCCAAGCGCGCCGTGGCCATCGCCTTGCGCAACCGCTGGCGCCGCCAGCAGTTGGAAGGCCAGATGCGCGAAGAGGTGATGCCGAAGAACATCCTGATGATCGGGCCGACCGGCGTCGGCAAGACCGAGATCTCGCGCCGCCTGGCGCGCCTGGCGGGTGCGCCCTTCGTCAAGGTCGAGGCGACCAAATTCACCGAAGTCGGCTATGTCGGCCGCGATGTCGAGCAGATCATCCGCGACCTCGTCGAGATCGCCATCGGCCTGGTGCGCGACAAGATGCGTGAGGACGTCAAGGCGCGCGCCCATATCAACGCCGAGGAACGCGTTCTGGAAGCCCTCGTCGGCAAGACCGCGAGCCCGGCCACACGCGATTCCTTCCGCAAGAAGCTGCGCGACGGCGAACTCGACGACAAGGAGATCGAGATCGAAGTGGCCGATACCGGCAATGGCGGCATGCCCGGCTTCGAGATTCCCGGCATGCCCGGCGCCAATATCGGCGTGCTCAACATCAACGATATGCTGTCGAAGGCGATGGGCGGCAAGAAGACCAAATTGCGCAAGACGACGGTGAAGGAGTCCTACGCGCTGCTGGTCGGCGACGAGTCCGACAAGCTGCTCGACCAGGACGAGGTGGTGCGCCAGGCGCTGGACGTGACGGAAAACGACGGCATCGTCTTCCTCGACGAAATCGACAAGATCGCCGCCAGATCGGATATATCGGGCGGCCCGTCGCGCGAAGGCGTGCAGCGCGACCTGCTGCCGCTGGTCGAAGGCACGACGGTGGCGACCAAGTACGGGCCGGTGAAGACGGACCATATCCTGTTCATCGCTTCCGGCGCATTCCATGTCTCGAAACCGTCGGACCTGTTGCCGGAATTGCAGGGCCGCCTGCCGATCCGCGTCGAACTGCGCGCGCTGGAAAAGGAAGACTTCGTCCGCATCCTGACCGAGACCGAAGCCAGCCTGATCAAGCAATACATCGCGCTGATGAAGACCGAAGGCGTTGATCTCGCCTTCACCGATGACGCCATCGATTCGCTGGCCGGCATCGCTGTCGATCTCAATGCCAGTGTCGAGAACATAGGCGCCAGGCGGTTGCAGACGGTGATGGAGCGGGTTCTGGACGATATCTCCTACGACGCGCCGGACCGCAACGGCACGAGCGTCACCATCGATGCCGCCTATGTGGAAAAGCATGTCGGCGATCTCTCCAGAAACACCGACTTGTCGCGGTTCATTCTCTAAACGACGGCGCCGGAACATTCCGGCTCCGGTTCGGGCAACAGGTTTCCCGCAGCTGGATCGTGTGTGGCCAGATGGTATCATCTGGCCACCTTTCGTCTCGCCGTGAACCGGGTCGCTCTCGACTCGGCCCGGAGCTTTACCTAGTTTGCCCGCAAAATTTGCAGGCGGCGGCGCATGAAAAAACTGATCCTGGTCATTCTCGGCTTGACGCTGGCGGCGACGCTGTTCGCGGCTGACGCGGCGACATTGGTGGCGCCGGGAAACCGCAATGCCGAGCAGCCTGATATACCCGGCGCTTCGAGCCGGCGCACCCAGGCCACCAACACCACGTTCCAGGCGAAATACCGCAAGGTCTACGCCTTGCTGCAGAACGATGCCGATCTGCGCGCCAAGATCAGGAAGGCGGCCGCTGCCTACGGCGTCGATCCGATGCATATCGTCGGCGCCATCGTCGGCGAGCACACCTATAATGTCGATGCCTATGACCGGCTCCAGACCTATTATGTCAAGGCGATCTCCTATCTCTCCAGCAAGCTCTCCTTCGCCTATGACGGCGAGGACATCACGGATTTCGTGCAGCGGCCGGAATTCAAGAAATGCGCCGGAGTGTCGGACAGCTACGATCTGTGGGAATGCCGTGAGCAGGTGTGGAACCATTCGTTCCGCGGCAAGGCCGTCGGCGGAACAAGCTTCCCCGACGATCGTTTCGGCGCCACCTTCTTCCAGCCTTATTACGCCGGCCAGACCTTCGGCCTCGGCCAGCTCAACCCGCTGACCGCATTGCAGATGAGCGATCTCGTGCACAAGGTCTCGGGCCTGCCGAAGCTCGACGTCGGCGATCCCAATTCTGTCTACAAGACCATCATGGATCCGGACCTGACGCTGCCTTACGTCGCCGCGACGATCAGGAAATCGATCGACGCCTATAAGAGCATCGCCGGCTTCGACATTTCCGGCAATCCGGGGATTACCGCCACGCTTTACAATGTCGGTAATCCCGAGCAGCGCGCCTATGCGCTGAAAGCGGAGAACGACAAGCGCCGCGCCGCCGGCGAGCCGGAAAAGCTGCCGGAAGAGAATTATTATGGCTGGCTGGTCAATGATAAACTGCGGGAATTGAAGGCGCTGTTTTAGGGCGTGGTGCGGCCAGGTCGCGCCGCTCAGGCCGCCAGCAGTGATTTCAGCTTGACGGCCTGTGATCCCAGCGCCTCCGGCGCGGGCCTGGCCCTCCTGCCGATCAGCATCTCCGCCAACCGGATATCGCGGGCGACCGCATTGCCGGGACCGATGCCGCTGGCGGCCACCAACCTACCGTCTTCTGCCAGATGGAAGAGGATGAAAGCGCCCTCGCCAAGATCACGACGCACGGTGATGCGGCCTTCGTCGGACAGCCCGGCGATCTGCAGGCTCAATCCATACTGATCCGACCAGAACCACGGCACCGCCGCATGCGCCTCGGCGGCGCCCAGCATGTTTTTTGCCGCCAGCGCGCCCTGCTCCTGCGCATTGCGCCAGGCCTCCAGCCGCACCCGCCGGCCACCATAGACGGCAAGCGGGAACGAGCAGCAGTCGCCGGCGGCGAAGATGTCGGGGTCGCTGCTGCGCAGTTCGGCGTCGACCGCAATGCCGTTGTCGATGGCCAGCCCGGCTTCTGCCGCAAGGCCGGTGACCGGCACTGCGCCGATGCCGATGACGGCGAGATCGGCTGATATCTCTTTTCCGCCGGCAAGCGTCACGCGCACTTCCTTGCCGTCGTCGGCGATGGAGGCAATGCCTTCGCCGCACGCTACGTCGACGCCTTCGACGACGTGCCTGTCATGAATGATCTTGGCGATTTCGGCCGGCACGCCGCGCATCAGGATGCGCGGCTGCGCCTCGATGACGGTGACCGACGCGCCAAGCTTGCGCGCCGCGGCGGCGAGTTCGAGACCGATGAAGCCGCCGCCGACAATGGCGATGCGATTGCCGGCGCTGAGATGGGCGCGAATGGCCAGTGCATCGGCGAAGGTGCGGAGATAGACGCAGCGCGGGCCCAAACCCGGCATCGGCAGTTTGCGGGGCGTCGAGCCGGTGGCCAGCAGCAGCTTGTCATAGGGCAGCACGGAACCGTCCGACAGGCGCACCTTGTGGGCCTCCCGATCGATCGCCACGGCCTGAACGGAATGGATGTGCCGGATCGACCTCTGAGCCAGGAGTTCATCGCTGGCGATCGCCTTGATCTCGGGCGCGTCGCTGGACATCGCATCCTTGGACAGAGGCGGACGTTCGTAGGGCAGATGCGGCTCGTCACCGACCAGCGTCACCGGCCCGTCATAGCCGAGGTCGCGCAGCGCAAGCGCTGCCCGCCCGCCGCATTCGCCGGCTCCGATGATGACCATGCCGCGCGCCATATCAATCACCCGATCTGGACGAGGACTTTGCCGGCGTCGACCTTGACCGGATAGGTCCTGAGGTTGACGCAGACCGGCGCGCCTCTGGCCGCACCCGTCTTATAGTTGAAGCGGCCATTATGCTTGGGACATTCGATGATGTCGTCCATTACCAGCCCGTCGGCCAGGTGCACCTTTTCATGCGTGCAAAGGCCATCGGTAGCGAAGTATTCATCGTCCGGACTGCGATAGATGGCGAAGGTGCGGTCGCCATGATCGAAGCGCATCACGTCCTCTTCGTCGATCTCGCCCGCGGCGCAGGCCTCGATCCAGTCGCTCATTCATTCCTCCCGGCAATATCTCGATCGTCACGTCACTCCGCCGCGGCGGCGACGGCTTGGCTGTGGAATTCCTCGCGGTACGGCTTGGCCGTCGGCGGCAGTTCGCGCTTCAGGAAATAGTCCTCATTGCGCAGCTGGCGCAGGAAGACCGGGATCATCTCGCGATAGCCGGCCAGGATCGACGGTGTCGGCGCCGGCAGGTCGTGCTTGATCAGCGCGTGCAGCTTCGGCAGCGCATGATAGGGAACCATCGGGAACATGTGATGCTCCACATGATAGTTCATGTTCCAGTAGATGAAGCGGCTGATCGGGTTCATGTAGACGGTGCGGCTGTTGAGCCGGTGGTCAGTGACGTTGTCGGCCAGGCCGCCATGTTGAAGCAGGCCGACCATGACGTGATGCCAGGCGCCGTAGAGCCTGGGCAGGCCGACCAGTATCAAGGGCAGGAACGAGCCGGTGTAGAGCGCCAGCGCGATGGTCGAGGCATAGATCGCGGTCCAGATGCGGGCAACACGGATCGCCTTCGGCTGTTCCTGCTGCGGAATGAAGGTCTTTTCCGCCGCGCTGATGTTGCCGGCCGCGTTGCGCAGCATGTCGCTCATCGCATACCAGGCATCGAGCACGCCGACAAAGCCGAGGATGGCGCGCACCAGGTCCGGCGGCCGCATGACCGAGATTTCGGGATCTCGGCCGACGATGATGGTGTCGGTGTGATGGCGCGTGTGGCTCCAGCGCCAGGTCACCGGATTGCGCATGATCATGAAGCAGGCGATCTGATAGACAGCATCGTTCATCCATTGCGTACGGAAAGCCGTGCCGTGGCCGCATTCGTGCCAGCGTGAATCGGTGGAGGAGCCGTAGAGGACGCCATAGACGAAGAAGAACGGCACGCACCACCAACTGCCCCAGAACCAGGCGCCGCCGGCGCCGCTGACGACCAGCGCGGCAAGCCAGATCGCTGTATCGCGGATCGCCGGCCCGTCGGAGCGCTGCATGAGTTCCTTCATCTGCTTGCGCGAAATGTCGGTGTGGTACCACTCCGCCGCCGCGAGGCCGGTTTCCACGGCGAGCCTGGCATCGCGGCCTATCAGGCTGTAGTCACGCCGGGACGGCGTTGTTGTCATGGCTGCCTCCCTCGGCAAGGCATTCGCCTTGCGAATGCCTGATGGCCTAGCTTCGATCATCAAAATAACGCCGGGCCATGATAGACTCAATATCACAAAGATGGTTTCTATCATTTCACATCACGATGATGTACCCTGAACAGGCAATCGAAGGAGAGCGATCATGGCGAAACGGCCGACCATCACCGATCTGGCGCGCATCTCCGGCGTCAGCGTCGCCACGGTGGACCGCGTGCTCAACAATCGCCTGCCGGTGCGCGAGGAGACGGCGCGCCGCGTCTACGAAACCGCGACCGAGATCGGCTACCACGCGGCGGGCCTAATCAAGCAGCGCATGCGCCAGGAATTGCCTGAGTATCGGCTGGGCTTCCTGCTGCTACAGGGCAACGACGTCTTCTACGGCGATTTCGCGCGGGAACTCGAACTGGCGGTCGCGCAATCGCAGCGCTTCCGTGGCGTCGCAATCATCGACTTCGCCAGTTCCCTGGCTCCTGACGAGATCGCCGCCCAGATGCGCGGGCTGGCGGCGAAATCGCGGGCCATCGCCGTGGTCGGCCCGGATCATCCGACGCTGACGGCGGTCGTGGAGGCGCTAAAGGCCAGGGGACAGCCGGTCTTCTCCCTGCTGTCCGACTTCGCCGCCGGCATCCGCGAGGGCTATGTTGGCCTCGACAACCGCAAGGTCGGCCGCACCGCGGCTTGGATGATCGCCAGAGCGGCGCGGACGCCCGGCAAGGTCGCCCTTTTCGTCGGTAGCCATCGCTTCCACGGCCATGAGCTGCGCGAGATCGGCTTCCGCTCCTTCTTTCGCGAGCATGCGCCTGACTTCAGCGTGCTGGAGACGCTTGTCAATCTGGAGGCCAACCAGGTGACCCATGACGCGATGATCGATCTTCTGGCGCGATATCCCGATCTTGTCGGCTGCTACGTCGCTGGCGGCGGCATGGAAGGCGCTGTCTCGGCGCTGCGGGCAACGAAGCCCGCCAACATGCCGGTGGTCGTCTGCAACGAAATCAACGCCGAATCGCGCGCCGCGCTCGCCGACAACATCCTTACCATGGTGATCTCGACGCCGCTCGCCCCGCTTTGTCGCGAGCTCGTCGATCGGATGGCGCATGCCATCGAGACCGGCGCGGCCAACGCGCCGGGCCAGACCTTTCTCCCCTTCGACATCTATCTGCCGGAAAACATCTGAAGCAGTTCAGGAAGAACAGCGGTTTCCCGTCCGGCGCCAGGACGAGGGACGGAGCGTTTCCATGAAACGACAGAACGCTTGGGCAATCCCGTCCGCCGTAAACCGGCCGGCTGAAATGATAGAATCCATCAGAGCAGGCCGAAAATCGCGCGCCCGACCTTGGAATCGCCCTTGACGCCTCAAGAAGAAATGGAATAAATATTTCACTAGCCGTGCTTTTTGGTTCTTTCGTTCCGGAGCGTCCGTTTCAAACAGAGAGTTTGGCGTCCAGCACAGGGCAAGGCGCCGCCCGGAAGAGAGGCAGCAATAGGGAGAGATCCCCCGGGAGACCGGGGATTCCGGATAGATCGGTGCAACCGGACACCAAAAGTGGAGGAGAAATACAATGAAGAAACTGCTTTTGGGCGTCGCCTTCGCGGCGCTGATGAGTTCATCCGCCATGGCCGCCAAGATCGGCGTATCGATGGCCAAATTCGACGACAACTTCCTGACCGTGCTGCGCAACGGCATGATCGAGCAGGCCAAGGGGATGAGCGGCATCCAGCTGCAGGTCGAGGACGCGCAGAACGACGTCGCCAAGCAGCTCGACCAGATCAAGAACTTCGCCGCTTCGGGCGTCGACGCCATCATCGTCAACCCGGTCGACACCTCGGCCACCCAGGCAATGTCGGACGCCGCGGCCGCCGCCAAGATCCCGCTGGTCTACGTCAATCGCGAGCCGGTCAACGTGAATACGCTTCCGGACAACCAGGCCTTCGTCGCCTCGAACGAGGCCGATTCCGGCACGCTCGAAACCAAGGAAGTCTGCCGCCTGTTCAAGGAAGCCGGCAAGAAGGAAGCCAATGTCTATGTGATCATGGGCGAGCTCTCCAACCAGGCCGCGGTGCAACGCACCAAGGACATCGAAGAGGTGATCGCGACACCGGATTGCAGCTTCATCAAGATCATCGACAAGCAGACGTCGAACTGGAACCGCGACGAAGCGCAGAACCTGATGACCAACTGGCTGTCGACCGGCAAGCCGTTCGACGGCGTCATCGCCAACAATGACGAAAGCGCCATCGGCGCCATCCAGGCGATGAAGGCCGCCAATGTCGACATGAAGTCGGTGGTCGTCGGCGGCGTCGACGCCACCCAGGACGCACTTGCCGCCATGCAGGCGGGCGACCTCGACGCAACCGTGTTCCAGGACGCCGCCGGCCAGGGCGCGGGCGCGCTGGATGCAGCGCTCAAGCTGTCCAAGGGCGAGAAGGTGGAGCACAAGGTCTACGTGCCCTTCCAGCTGGTGACGCCGGCGAACATCGACAAGTTCCTGAAGAAGAACTGAGCCGCGGACATACGGAGCGGCGCTCTCGCGAAGACAGCGCCGCTCCTCTTTCCCTCAGCGTTCGAAAGGTGCCGAGGAACGACCGCGGCCGACGGAGGATAGAAGTTTGGCACAGACATCTCACGGGGTCGGCGAGGTCGGCTATGACGCGAAGAGGCGCAACTGGCCGGCCGAGTTCAACGTCTTCTTGGCGCTTGTCATCCTTGTCGTCATCTTCGAACTGATCGGCCGTATCTTTCTCGGCGACAGCTTCCTGTTCAACACCCGCAGCGATGTCGGCGGTCTCTTCAACGAGGCGCGGCTGCAGATCATCATCCTGCAGGTGTCGATCGTCGGCATCATCGCCATCGGCGTGACGCAAGTGATCATATCAGGCGGCATCGACCTGTCCTCGGGCTCGATCGTCGGCGCCACGGCGATGATCGCCATGAGTTTCGCCCAGGTAGCGACAGTCAACGGCAACCCCAATCCCAAGGCGATGTTCCTGGCGCAGGGCTGGACCGACCTGCCGGTCATCGTGCCTGTGCTGGTGGCGATCGGCTGCGGCTTGCTCGCCGGCCTCGTCAACGGCGCCCTGATCGCCTACACGCGCATTCCGCCGTTCATCGCCACGCTCGGCATGATGGTGACCGCGCGCGGCATCGCCAAATGGTGGTCCAAGGGCCAGCCGATCTCGTTTCCAACCGAGAGTTTCGCTGGCATCGGCAAAGGCCTGATGCCCGTCATCATCTTCCTGTCGCTGGCCATCCTGTTCCAGCTGATCATGACCTACACCCGCTATGGCAAGCATTGTTATGCGATCGGCTCCAACGAGGATGCCGCGCGCATGTCCGGCATCAAGATCGCCAATCACAAGATCCTCGTCTACATCATCGCCGGCATTCTCGCCGCGCTCGCCGCCGTGGTGCTGAGCTCAAAGAACCTTACCGCCCAGTCCGGCATGGGCGTCATGTACGAACTCGACGCCATCGCCATGGCGGTCATCGGCGGCGTCTCGCTGTCGGGCGGGCGCGGCTCGATCATCGGCACCGTGATCGGCTCGCTGATCTTCGGCGTCATCATCTCCGGCTTCACCTTCCTGCGCCTCGACGCCTACTACCAGGAGATGGTCAAGGGTGTGATCATCGTCGGCGCGGTCGTTCTCGACCAGTGGCGCCAACGCCTGCGGGCAATGAGGGCTTGACCATGTCAGACATCGTTCTCAAGACCGAAAACCTGACCAAGCGCTATGGCGGCGTGCATGCGCTCGAAGGCGCGAATTTCGAGCTGCGCAAGGGCGAACATGTCGCCATCATGGGCGACAATGGCGCCGGCAAGTCGACCTTCGTGCGCCAGATCACCGCCGTCGAGCAGCCGACCAGCGGCCAGATCTGGTTCGACGGCAAGGAAGTGAATTTCACGGGCCCAATCGAGGCGCGCGAGGCGGGCATCGAGACGGTGTTCCAGAACCTGGCGCTGGCCGACGACCTCGACGTGCCGTCGAACCTGTTCCTCGGCCGCGAAAAGGTGCTGTTCAATCTCGGGCCGTTCTCGATCCTCGACCGCAAGTATATGCGCAAGGCGACCGAAGCGGCGCTGGTGCGCACCGCGGTCAAGATTCCCAATCTGTCGAACACCATCCGCCACATGTCGGGCGGCCAGCGCCAGTGCGTGGCGATCGCCAGGACCGCCACCTTCGCCTCCAAGCTGATCATCATGGACGAGCCGACGGCGGCCCTTGGCGTGCAGGAGACGGCGCAGGTCGAAAACATCATCCGCACACTGAAGGAACATGGCGAACCGCTGGTCCTGATCAGCCACAACATGCGCCAGGTGTTCGACCTCTGCGACCGCATCGTCGTCTTCCGGCGCGGCCGCATCGTCGCCAATCTGCGCAAGGAGAACACCGACGGAAACGATATCGTCTCCTACATCACCGGCGCCAAGACCGGAGAGGCGGAACTCGCGGCCTAGGCCGGGCGCGGAGGCGGCGGTCATCGCCTCCCTATCGATCTTGTCTTGACCGGAAAATCACCCGCGCGCATGACCGGCGCCCCGCCAGCTTCGAACCATCCCCAGAGGAAATTTCCATGACTCTCCGCTTCGCCCTCCTTGGTGCCGGCCGCATCGGCAAGGTCCACGCCCGCGCCGTCGGCTCCAATCCGCAGGCCAGACTGGTCGCCATTGCCGACGCTTTCGAGAAGGCGGCGACCGAGCTGGCGACGGCCTATGACGCGGAGGTGCGCACGATCGAGGCCATCGAAAAATCCGCGGATATCGACGCCGTCGTCATCTGCACGCCGACCGACACCCATGCCGATCTGATCGAGCGCTTCGCCAGGGCCGGCAAGGCGATCTTCTGCGAGAAGCCGATCGACCTCGACGCCAAACGCGTCGAAAAATGCCTGGCCGTGGTCGACAAGGCCAAGGCGACGCTGATGGTCGGCTTCAACAGGCGCTTCGATCCGCATTTCGCCGCCGTGCGCAAGGCGATAGACGACGGCGCCATCGGCACCGTCGAGATGGTGACCATCACCTCGCGCGATCCGGGCGCGCCGCCGATCGACTATATCAAGCGCTCCGGCGGCATTTTTCGCGATATGACCATCCATGATTTCGACATGGCGCGCTTCCTGCTCGGCGAGGAGCCGGTGGCGGTCAGTGCGCATGCCTCGGTGCTGGTCGACAAAGAAATTGGCGAGGCCGGCGATTTCGACTCGGTCAGTGTCATCCTCGAAACCGCTTCGGGCAAGCAGGCCGTCATCTCCAATTCGCGCCGCGCCACCTATGGCTACGACCAGCGTATCGAGGTGCACGGCTCGAAGGGCATGATCGCGGCCGAGAACCAGCGGCCGGTGTCGATCGAGCTGGCCAACGAGAAGGGTTATACCCGCCCGCCGCTGCACGATTTCTTCATGACCCGCTATCTCGACGCCTATGCCATCGAGATCGCCTCCTTCATCGCGGCGGCGACGTCCGGGAAAAAGGCGGCGCCAAGCGGTGCCGATGGCCTCGTGGCGCTGAAGCTGGCCGATGCGGCGCTGAAGTCGGCGACCACAGGCAAGACCGTCCGTCTCGACTAGGTATGTTGATATTCGGCCGGCCTGCAAATGGCGGCTTCCTGCGCTTCCGGTGCTCACGTACCCAAACGTGCGCTCCGCTCCGGTTCTCGGAACCACCATTTTCGACTCGGCCCGACCCGAATCTGAACACACCTTGGGCTATTTGGTCTCTAACACAGGAGCAGGGCGATGAGCACATCCGGCGATCGCAATTCACAAACACGCGCCATCGTCACCGGCGGCGCGCAAGGCATCGGCTTTGCCGTCGCCGAGGCGCTGGCCGACGAGGGCTGCCAGGCGCTGGCGCTGATCGGCCGCTCACAGGAAAAGGGCGACAAGGCCGTCGCCCATTTCAAGAAATCGGGCGTCGATGCGATCTTCATCAGCGCCGACGTTTCCAAGGTGGCCGACTGCAAGCGCGCCGTCGCCACCGCGCTCGCCCATTTCGGCACCATCAACGCGCTGGTCAACGCCGCCGCCACGTCGGCGCGCGGTTCGCTGGTCGAAACCTCCGAGGAGCTGTTCGACCAAATTTTCCAGACCAATGTGCGTGGCCCCTTCTTCCTGATGCAGGGCGTGGTGGCGCATCTGCTCGAGAAAAAAGCACCGGGCTCGATCGTCAACGTGCTGTCGATGTCGGCGCATTGCGGCCAGTCGTTCCTGGCGCCCTACTCGTCGAGCAAAGGCGCGCTGGCGACTCTGACCAAGAATGTCGCCAACGCCTATCGTTCCAACCGCATCCGCTGCAACGCCGTGCTGCCCGGCTGGATGGACACAGAGGGCGAGGCGATCGTGCAGAAGAAATGGCACGACGCGCCGGACGACTGGCTGGCAAAGGCCGAGGCGGCGCAACCGATGGGTCAATTGGTGAAGCCGGATCAGCTCGCGCGGTTGATCAGCTATATGGTCAGCCCACAGTCTGGCGTCATGACGGGATCGCTGGTCGACTACGACCAGAGCATCGCAGGGTCGTCGCCGGAATAGGATCGGCGAGTGGCCTCCCTTTCTTCCCCTGTTGCCGCCGCACTGCCATCCCTATATGGTCAAGATGGTCAGAGTGGTCATCGAGGTGGAAATGCGATCCGCGCCCAAAGAAGGTACGAACTGGACGGTCGCTGGGGCAAAAGCCCGGCTCTCGGAGGTCATCGAGCGCGCACAGGCGTCACCGCAGACGATCACCAGGAACGGCAAGCCAAGCGTGGTTGTCGTGTCGGCCGAGGAATGGCAGCGCAAGACCGCGCGCAAGGGCACGCTCGCGGAGTTCCTGCTGGAGTCGCCGCTGCGTGGCGCCGATCTCGACCTTGAGCGTCAGCGCGACCAACCGCGTGATCTGCGGTTGTGAGACTGCTGCTCGATACGAATGTCCTGTCCGAGGTGACGAGGCCGGCACCGGACGCACGCGTTCTGGACTGGCTGGACGGGCTTGATGAGGACCGCTCCTTCATCAGCGTCGTGTCGATCGCCGAGATCCGGCGCGGCGTCGCCCTCATGGATGAGGGCCGCAAACGCGAGGCACTCGCCGAATGGCTCGCTCGGGACCTGCCGCAGCGCTTCGAGCAGAGAGTTATTCCGGTGGACGAACCGGTTGCATTGGCCTGGGGCGACCTGATGGGCCTTGCGAAGCGCCGCGGTCGCGCGCTGTCGTCGATGGACGGCCTGATCGCAGCCACGGCGATTGCGCAGGAGCTCACCTTGGCAACGCGTAACACGAAGGATTTCGACGGCTTTGGACTTGAACTCCTCGATCCCTGGACTGCATGAGCAGCTCGTCGCTGCACGTCGTGCCGGAAAGTCGCCTGAGACAGGAGGATGCGTTTGCTCTCATATCGCTTACTGAAAAATCACGCCGGCATTCTTCTGGTTGGCGACTATACATCTCTCCGATGGCTCCACACGGTTGTGCATGAGGTTAATGAGCGATCGCCGCTCATTAAGGACAGGGAAGGCCTGTTCCTAAATTTAGCCTACGATGTCCGGAAGGCCTACGAACGCCGACGCGAGATTCTACAGCCGCCCTCGGATCATGAGGAAATGGGCATCCGCTATGGTGTCCAGGCGCTGTGGCCCGTTATTCTTCTTCAGCAAAGGATGCTGAGGGTATCGCTGGCGTATCTCGAACACACCGCAAAAACCCAGGCCATTGCCTATGCTCTGGAAGCCATAATCGAGGAAGCTCTCAAGGAGGATTTCGCAGCGTTTGGCGCTGAAGCAGTCGCGCATTGGCAGCGACTGGATCCAGCATACCGAAACGTTTTCGATAGTCTCTGGAGCCGTACCGCGATTTTCTGCTCATGGTCAAAATCCGAGCGAAGGCGGCATTTTTTAGACCTACTATCCAGTTTCGACCCCATGTACGAAACCCTCTACACATACCGCCTTCAACGTGGTGAGAAGAATCTTCTGTCACCTGGAGACCTTCTGGAGTGGGATAACGTCGAATGGCCTGATCCGCGCTGGTAGGCCTAATCAAGCACGTGACAAACGCCTGCGCTTCGACTATATGAGCCGCATGATCAACCTGACCGCCACGTATTGGTACTTTAGCAGCTCGCTGGCGGCGGGAGGATTGCGCTCGATCTGAAGATTGCAGCAACGAAATCCGAACAGCCGCCAGACCTGGCGGCTTTTTTGTTTCAGCCGGCAGGTCTCCCAACAGGAGCAGAAAGCCGTGTTGACCACCACTGACGATCTTCGGGTCAAGGAAATTCGAGAACTGAGCACGCCGGACCAGGTGATGCGGGAGATTCCGCGCACGCTGACGGCGACGCGCACCGTTACCGCTTCGCGCAACGCGATCCACGCCATCCTGAACGGCACCGACGACCGGTTGGTCGTCGTCGTCGGCCCGTGTTCGATCCACGACCCGGTCGCGGCCGTTGACTATGCCAGCCGGCTAGCGGCGCTGCGCGAGGCCCTGTCCGACCGGCTGGAGATCGTCATGCGGGTCTATTTCGAGAAGCCGCGCACGACGGTCGGCTGGAAGGGCCTGATCAACGATCCCGACCTCGACGGCAGCTTCAACATCGACAAGGGGCTGCGGATGGCGCGCAACGTGCTGTCGGCCGTCAACAATCTCGGCCTGCCGGCGGCAACCGAGTTCCTCGACATGACCACGCCGCAATACATTGCCGACCTCGTCGCCTGGGGCGCGATCGGCGCGCGTACGACCGAGAGCCAGATCCACCGGGAACTGGCATCGGGCCTGTCCTGCCCGGTCGGCTTCAAGAACGGCACCGACGGCAATCTGCGGATCGCCGCCGAGGCGGTGAAATCGGCTGCTCAACCGCATCATTTCATGGCCGTGACCAAGGGCGGACGCAGCGGCATCGCCACGACCACCGGCAATGAGGACTGCCACGTCATCCTGCGCGGCGGCGTTCAACCCAATTACGACGCGGCGAGCGTCGAGGCCGCATCGGCGGAACTCGCCCGCATCGGCGTCGCGCCCAGGCTGATGATCGATGTCAGCCACGCCAACTCGAGCAAGAAGCCCGAGAACCAGCCCAAGGTGGCGGCCGATGTCGCCGGCCAAGTCGCGGCGGGCGACGAGCGCATCATCGGCATCATGATCGAGAGCAATCTCGTCGCCGGCCGGCAGGATGTCGTACCGGGCAAGCCGCTGGTCTACGGCCAGAGCATCACCGACGGCTGCATCGACTGGGCGACCACCGAAACGGTGCTGCATGGCTTTGCCGGCGCCGTCGAATGGCGCCGGTCGGCACGCCGTGCCATGGTCGAGAACCGGCAGGGAGCTGCTTGACGAGGCTCTACCTCACCTCCACCCAGCGCTTCTCCTCGAAGGAGCGGGCCATTGCGTGCACTGTGCGCTCGATCTCCAGGCCTTCGGCAAACTCGATGAGCCGCGCCGGCTTGCCGGCAAGCCGCTTCAACAGTTCATGGCATTCGATGATCTTGAGGTCGTTGAAGCCGAGGCTGTGGCCGGGCGCGGGTACGAAGAGATCATAGGGTTTGTGGTGCGGCGCGACCAGAACGGTGCGATAGCCCTGTTCGGTCGGCCGATCGGCGGTGAGGTAGAGCTGGAATTCGTTCATCCGCTCCTGGTCGAACAGGATCGACCCTTTCGAGCCAAAAATCTGGATGGCGATGCGGCCCTTGCGGCCCCAGGCCGAGCGGTTGACCAGCAGCGTGCCGGCAATGCCGTTTTCGAGATGCATCAGCACGCTGGCAATATCGTAGGTCTCGACCGCACGGCGGCCGCCGGCGGCCAGCTTGCGGTCGGCATAGGGCTTGGCCATGTCGCAGATGACGCTGGCGACGCGGCCGAACAAGGCTGACACCAGCGACAGCGGATGCACGGCGAAATCGTCGAGCGCGCCGTAGCCGGAACTCGCTTCGTGCTTCCAGAAGAACAGCGTCTCCGGATCGGCCATGAAGTCCTCGTCCATCTCGATGCGCAGATGGTTGACTTCGCCGATGATCTTCTCATCGAGCAGCGCGCCGATGTGACGGATGGCCGGGCTCTGGATGTAATTGTAACCCAGTGCGGCGATCTTGCCCGACGTCTTCGCGGCGGCCGCCATGGCCTCGGCTTCGGCAAAACTCGGTGCCATCGGCTTTTCGCACCACAGATGCTTGCCCGCCTCGAGAATGGCGATGGCCATTTCCGGATGGAACTGGTTGGGCGTGGTCAGCGAGACGACATCCACCTCCGGATCATCGACGACGGCGCGCCAATCGCCGGACCCTCTGGCGAAGCCGAACTCGCCTGCCTTGCGCCTGGCGAGTTCCTCGTTGACCTCCCCGAGATGGACAAGCCGCGGCCTGCCGGCATCGGGAAAGACAGCGCCGACGGCACTCCAGGCGATGGCGTGACATTTGCCCATGAAACCCGTGCCGATAAGACCTACGCCGACCATGCTTGCGTTCCTCCACTGCCTCAAGCGCCTGATGGATGAATTAGTCCATTTTCTTCAGGAATGGAATGTCTGCCTCATTTTTAATGGCGTTCTTGCGCAGGCTCGCTATGATGAGGCAGAGAGGAAGCTTCACGGGTGAGCTTGGACGGGCGACTATGGACGAACGGATACCACGCGACTTCGAGACACTGCGCGCAACGATCCTGGATCGGCGCGAAAGCCTGCCGAAACGCATCGCCCAGATCGCCGCCTATGCGCTCGACAACCCCGACGACATCGCCTTCGGCACCGCCGCCAGCATAGCCGCCTCGGCCGGCGTGCAGCCTTCGACCTTGATCCGCTTTGCCCAGCAGCTCGGCTTCGACGGGTTCACCAGCCTGCAGCAGGTGTTCCGCGAACGGCTGCGCGAGCGCAACTCGTCCTATGACGAGCGGTTGCAGGCGCTGCGCGCCAAGGCTGAGGGCGGCGCCGGCCACCGCGCGATCTTCGACGGCTTCGTCGCCGCCGCCAGCACCTCGCTCAATGACATTTCGCGCACGCTGGACGAGGCGCATCTGGAGGATGCGATCTCCCTACTGGCAAAGGCCGAGACCATCTATGTGCTGGCCAAGCGGCGTTCCTATCCGGTGGCGAGTTACATCGCCTATGCGCTGGGCAAGCTGAAGATCCGCAACCAGCTGATCGAATCGGCCGCCGGCCTGAACGCCGAGATGGTCGGCTTCGCCACGCCGGCGGATGCCGTCATCGCCATCAGCTTCTCGCCCTACGCTCCGGCCACCATCGAGGAAGCGCGCACCATTTCGGAACAGGGCGTGCCGATCATTGCCATCACCGACAGCTCATTTTCGCCGCTCGCCCAGTTCGCCAAGGTCTGGTTCGAGGTCACTGAGGCGGATTTCGCCGGCTTCCGCTCACTGTCGGCCACGATGGCGTTGGCCATGGCGCTGACCGTCGGCGTTGGCGAGAAGCGGCGCAGTGCTGGCCGCAAGCGCAAGGCCTGATCACGGCTTTCGCTGTTCTTTGACCAAGATCGTTTCCGAAAAACGGCAGCCGCTTCCGAACCATGCAAGGCGATTTCGGACGAAGGAACGCTCATTCCATATTGACTATGGTTTGGAATTATTATTTCATATTGCTGGCACCACGCTGCCGCTCGCGCGTGTTACCCAAATAACGTTGTTCATGACAACAAGGCCGATGGGAGGTTCCAATGAGCGAAGCCGTGGACGCGAAACAGGCGCCGCTCGACGTCATCACCATTGGCCGTGCTTCCGTCGACCTTTATGGCCAGCAGATCGGCTCGCGGCTCGAGGACATCACCTCGTTCGCCAAGTCGGTCGGCGGCTGCCCGGCCAATATTTCCGTCGGTACAGCCAGGCTCGGCCTGCGTTCGGCATTGCTCACCCGCGTCGGCGACGAGCAGATGGGCCGCTTCATCCGCGAACAGCTAAAGCGTGAAGGCGTCAACGTCGACGGGCTGAAGACCGACAAGGAGCGGCTGACGGCGCTGGTGCTGCTTTCGGTCGAGGATGAAGGCGTCTCGCCGATGATCTTCTACCGCAGCGATTGCGCCGACATGGCGCTGGCGCCGGAAGACATCGATGAAGCCTTCATCGCCTCGGCGCGGGCCATCGTCGTCACCGGCACGCATTTTTCCCGGCCCAACAGCGATGCCGCCCAGCGCAAGGCGATCCGCATCATGAAGGCCAAGGGTGGTAAGGTGGTGTTCGACATCGATTACCGGCCCAACCTCTGGGGCCTCGCCGGCCATGCCGAAGGCTTCGAGCGCTATGTCAAGTCGGACCGGGTCTCGTCTCAGTTGAAGACCGTGCTGCCCGACTGCGACCTGATCGTCGGCACCGAGGAAGAGATCATGATCGCGTCGGGCGCCGATGACTGCCTGAGCGCCTTAAAAACGATCCGCTCGCTGTCCTCGGCCACCATTGTCTTGAAGCGCGGCGCCATGGGCTGCATCGTCTATGACGGACCGATCAGCGACGATCTCGAGGACGGCGTCGTCGGCAAGGGGTTCCCGATCGAAATCTACAATGTGCTGGGCGCCGGCGATGCCTTCATGTCCGGCTTCCTGCGCGGCTGGCTCGGCGGCGAAAGCTTCGCGACGGCGGCGACCTGGGCCAACGCCTGCGGCGCCTTCGCCGTGTCGCGGCTGCTCTGCGCGCCGGAATATCCGACTTTCGAAGAATTGCAGTTCTTTTTGAAGAACGGCAGCAGGCATCTGGCGCTGCGCAAGGACGAGGCGATCAACCACATCCATTGGGCGACGACGCGCCGGCGTGACATCCCCTCGCTGATGGCGCTCGCCTGCGACCACCGCATCCAGCTGGAGGATGTGGCGGCGAAGGCCGGTGCCGATCCGGCGCGTATCGAAGAATTCAAGGTGCTGGCCGTCAAGGCAGCGGCGAAGGTTGCCGCCGGCCGCGACGGCTATGGCATGCTGATCGATGAGAAGTATGGTCGCAAGGCGATGTTCGAGTTCGCCCGCCACCCGTTCGCCTGGCTCGGACGCCCGGTGGAGTTGCCGGGCTCCCGCCCGCTGCGTTTCGAGTTCTCGCAGGACATCGGCTCGCAGCTGGCGGAATGGCCGGTCGACCACTGCATCAAATGCCTGTGCTTCTATCATCCCGACGATCCGGCGGCGCTCAAGGAAGAGCAGCAGCAGAAGCTGCGCGCGCTGTTCGAAGCCGCGCGGAAAGTGGGCCGGGAACTGCTCATCGAGATCATCGCCGGCAAGCATGGCAGGCTCGACGACACGACCATCCCGCGCGCGCTGGAGGAGCTTTATGCGCTCGGCATCAAGCCGGACTGGTGGAAGCTCGAGCCACAGGCATCGAGCGGCGCCTGGGCCAAGATCGAAGCGGTGATCCTGAAGCACGATCCCTGGTGCCGAGGCGTGGTGCTGCTCGGTCTCGAAGCGCCGCAGGACGAGTTGGAGGCAGCCTTCGCGGCCACGGCCAAGGCGCCGATCGTCAAGGGTTTTGCCGTCGGCCGCACTATCTTCGTGTACGCGGCCGAACAGTGGCTGGCCGGCAGGATGTCGGACGAGGAAGCGATCGCCGACATGGCCTCGCGCTTCGAACTACTGACTGAAGCGTGGCTTGCCGCGCGCGGCCGCAAGGCGGCATAAGGACTGCGGAGGACAATACCATGAGCAAGACAATCCGCCTGACGATGGCGCAGGCGCTGACCCGCTTTCTCAGCAGGCAGATGACCGAGATCGACGGCAAGAAGATCCCGGTCTTCGGTGGCGTCTGGGCGATTTTCGGCCACGGCAATGTCGCCGGCATAGGCGAAGCGCTCTATCAGGTGCGCGAGGAATTGCCGACCTTCCGCGCCCACAACGAACAGGCGATGGCACATGCGGCGATCGCCTATGCCAAGGCCAATTTTCGCCGCCGCTTCATGGCGGCGACCTCCTCGATCGGTCCCGGCGCGCTCAACATGGTGACGGCGGCGGCACTTGCCCATGTAAACAGGTTGCCTGTCCTGTTTCTCCCCGGCGATGTCTTTGCCAACCGGATTCCCGATCCGGTTCTCCAGCAGGCCGAGGATTTTTCCGACGGCACGGCGACGGTGAACGACTGCTTCCGTCCGGTATCGCGCTATTTCGACCGCATCACGCGGCCGGAGCAGATCATCCCAGCGCTCAACCGCGCCATGGCCGTGCTGACCGATCCGGCCGAATGCGGCCCGGTGACGCTGTCGCTGTGCCAGGACGTCCAGGCCGAGGCCTATGACTATCCCGAGAGCTTCTTCGCCGAACGGGTCTGGCACCAGCGCCGGCCACGCCCGGACCGCCATGAGCTTGCAGCGGCGGTCGCGGCGCTCAAGGGCGCGAAGAAGCCCTTGATCATTGCCGGCGGCGGCGTGCTCTATTCGCAGGCTTCGGACGAGCTGGCGAAATTCGTGGAAAGCGCCGGCATTCCGGTCTGCGAAACCCAAGGCGGCAAATCCTCGCTGCCGGATGGCCATGCGCTCAACATGGCGGCGGTCGGCGTCACCGGCACGTCCGCCGCCAACCGGCTGGCCGAGGAAGCCGATGTCGTGCTGGCCGTCGGCACGCGGTTGCAGGATTTCACCACCGGCTCCTGGGCGCTGTTCAAGAATTCCGGCAAGACCATCATCGGACTGAATGTGCAACCCTTCGACGCCGGCAAGCACCGGGCGTTGCCGCTGGTTGCCGATGCGGCCGAGGGCCTCGCCGAACTCGGAGCGGCGCTGAAGGGCTGGACGGCGCCGCTCGCCTGGACCGACAATGCGGCGGCCGGCAAGAAGCTCTGGCAGGCGGATGCGGCCAAGGTGACGGCGTCGACCAATGCCGCCTATCCGTCCGACGCGCAGGTGATCGGCGCCGTGCAGCGCGCCATGGGCTCAGGCGTAACGCTGCTGCATGCCGCCGGCGGCCTGCCCGGTGAACTGCACAAGCTTTGGCAAGCCGGCGCGCCCGGCTCCTACCACGCCGAATACGGCTTCTCGACCATGGGCTACGAGATTGCCGGCGGGCTCGGCGCCAAGATGGCGAAGCCGAACGAGGAGGTCGTCGTCATGATCGGCGACGGCTCCTACCTGATGCTGAATTCCGAGATCGCCACCTCGGTGATGCTTGGTTTGAAGCTGACCATCGTGCTGCTCGACAACCGCGGCTATGGCTGCATCAACCGGTTGCAGATGGCGACCGGCGGCGCCAACTTCAACAATCTGCTGAAGGATGCCCGCCACGAGGTCCTGCCCGATATCGACTTTGCCGCGCATGCGGCGAGCCTGGGGGCGATCGCCGAGAAGGTGTCGTCGATCGCCGGGCTGGAAAACGCGCTGGCAAAGGCAAAGACAAACGATCGCACCATCGTGCTGGTCATCGACACCGATCCGCTGGTCTCCACCGACGCCGGCGGCCATTGGTGGGATGTAGCGGTGCCGGAAGTCTCGGCAAGGCCTCAGGTCAATGCGGCACGCAAGGCCTATGACGAAAAGCGGCAGATGCAGACCATCGGCGATTGAATGTCGGCGCCGAAGCTCCTCCCTTCTCCCCGTCTCTATACGGGGAGAAGGTGCCGGCAGGCGGATGAGGGGCGGCGCCGACGAATGAAAATAAAGTGTTCCAAACCGGAGTGACGACTTGAAAGCCAAACTGGGCATGTCCCCCATCGCATGGTGGAACGACGATCTTGCGGAGCTCAGCGACGACGTGTCGTTGGAGGAATGTTTGCGCCAGTCGCGTTCGGCCGGTTTCACCGGCATGGAAATGGGCCGGCGTTTTCCAAATGATCCCGATGTCATGCTGCCGATCCTGAAGGCAGCCGACGTGACGCTGTGCGGCGGCTGGTTCTCGGGCACGCTCGTCGACGAGGAGATGGGCAAGAACAAGGACCGCATCCAGCCGATGATCGACCTGTTCAAGGCGGTCAACGCGCCCTGCATCGTTTATGGCGAGGTCGGCCGCTCCATCCAGGGTGACCGCTCCAAGCCGCTCGCCACCAAGCCGAAGCTTTCGGACGACGAGATGAAGGCCTATGCGACGCGCCTCACCGAATTCGGCGAATGGTGCGCCGAACAGGGAATGCCGCTTTCCTACCACCATCACATGGCGGCCGTGGTCGAGACCGAACCGGAACTCGATCAATTCATGCGCTATTCCGGCGCCGGCATTCCGTTGCTGCTCGATGCCGGACATCTGGCCTTTGCCGGTGGCGACGTGCTGCGCGCCATCGACAAGCATCATGAGCGCATCAGCCATGTGCATGTGAAGGATGTGCGCATGGACGTGATCGACAGGCTCGACCGGACGAAGCAGTCCTTCCTCGACGCGGTGGCGCTTGGCGCCTTCACCGTGCCGGGCGATGGCTCGCTGGATTTCGGCGCCATCGTGCAGCGGTTCGCCGATCATGGCTATGAAGGTTGGTTCGTGGTCGAAGCCGAGCAGGACCCGAAGAAGAACCCGCCACTCAAGATGGCGCAGGTCGGCCACAAGGAATTGATGCGGGTGATGACGGCGGCCGGCTACACGGTGGAGACGCAAGGGTTTCCCAATGCCTGACGTGTGGGCCTGACGTGTGGACCTGCTCGTGGTGGTTCTCGCTGAGCCAGGCTTGCTGTAGGTTGGCCCGATGAAAGATTCCGAGCACCCCTTCTTCCGCCCGCTGTGGCGACGTGTCGCCGTCGTCGCGGTCTGCGTCATCTGGTCCGCCATCGAGTTCGCCACCGGCACGCCGTTCTGGGGCGTCATCGCGCTCGGCTTCGCCGGCTATGGCCTCTGGCAGTTTTTTTATCTCTACAAGCCGGCCGAGGATGCCAAGACCACGACCGAGCCGAAGGAATAACCGTCCATGGCCCAGAAGGCTTACGGGTCGGGCACTGCGCGCATGACTGATAGCGTGCGTTGGAAATTAGCCGAAACGCCTCTCGCGTCGTCATCCTGGGGCGGAGCAAGGAGCGAAGCGACGCGGCGCAGACCCCAGGATCCATGCCGCGACGTAAAAACAGCGGCTGCGGTGCAGAATTTCGCTCCGCTGCTCACTTCGATTGGGGCTACGGCATGGATCCTAGGGTCTTCGCGACGGAGCTTCGCTCCTGCTTCGCCCTAGGATGACGAAGTTTGGGAGGACCCGGCCAAATCTTCAAGGCCTGCGATAGTCCATCGAAACAGTAGGTGCCAATCCCGTGTCATGGAATTTAGGAGAGCTGCCAATGTCGAAACTGCTGCTCAAGGCCGACAAGGGTCATGGCCGCGTCGCCCATGTGACGCCGAAAAGCGCCGGCTGGACCTATGTCGGTTTCGATTTGCACCGGCTGAGGCCTGGGGAAACTGCTTCGGGCCAGACAGGGGATCGCGAGATCTGCCTGGTGTTCGTCACCGGCAAGGGCACGGTCAAGGCCGGCGGCAAGGATCTCGGCCTGCTCGGGCAGCGCATGTCGCCCTTCGAGGGCAAGCCCTGGTCGGTCTATGTGCCCGTGGGATCGGAGTGGTCCGTGAGCGCCGATACGGAGTTGGAACTCGCGGTCTGCTCGGCGCCGGGCCTTGGCGGCGGGCTGCCGGTGCGGGTGATCGGACCGGATGATCTCGGCCAGGAGGTGCGTGGCAAGGGCACCAACACGCGCTACGTCACCAACATCTTGCCGGAAGGCAAGCCGGCCGATTCCTTGCTGGTGGTCGAGGTCATCACGCCCGGCGGCCACACGTCGAGTTATCCCCCGCACAAGCACGACCAGGACAATCTGCCTGCTGAATCCTACCTCGAGGAGACCTATTATCACCGCCTCAACCCGCCGCAGGGCTTTGCCTTCCAGCGCGTCTACACCGACGCCGACAAGAATGGCCATCGCGCGCTGGACGAAGCGATGGCGATCGAGGATGGCGACGTCGTGCTGGTGCCCAAGGGCTATCACCCCTGCGCCGCCTGCCACGGCTATGACCTCTACTATCTCAATGTCATGGCCGGGCCGAAGCGGACATGGAAATTCCACAACGCGCCCGAGCACGAATGGCTGATGAAGGCCTGACCGTTGCGCGTTTAAGGATGAACCCGTTGGTCCAGATCGGGAAAAATCGTCGGCTAAGGACCCGCGGGGTCGATTTGCCTTCGAAAACCCTTCAAAGCTTCGTCAATCCGTCATGGAAATCACCTATGGCAACGGGCTGACGAGGATCTTCGATGCGCTACGCCATCTATTTCACCCCCCGGCAGGACGAGAAGCTGGCGCGGACCGCCGCGAATTGGCTGGGCCGCGATCCGTTCGGCGCGGCGACAAGGCCGGTTGAGGCGGTGGGCGACCTGTCGGCGGCGGAAGTGGCGTTCCACACGGCTTCGGCTCGCCGCTACGGCTTTCACGCAACGTTGAAAGCGCCCTTCCAGCTGGCTGCCAACGAGACGGAGACCTCGTTGCGCACGGCACTCGATGCTTTTGCCGAGACAACTTCGACAGTGACGATCCCCCGCCTCGTGGTCAGCCAGATCGACGGTTTCTTCGCACTGGTGCCGGAGGGACCGCTGCCTCCGCTCAACCGCTTCGCCGACGAGGTGGTGCGCGATTTCGACCGGTTTCGCGCGCCGCTGAGCGAAGCCGAGATCGAGCGGCGCAGCCCGGATTCACTGAAGCCGGCCGAGTTCCGCAATCTGTGCCAATGGGGCTATCCCTATGTCATGGACACCTTTCGCTTCCACATGACGCTGTCAGGCCGGGCGGGGCCACAGGAAAGCCCTCGTCTTCGCCTAGCAATCGACAGCGTGTTCGCCGAGGTGCTGCAACAGCCGGTGCTGGTGGATGCGCTGACGCTGTTCGTCGAAACCGAACCGGGCGCGCCGTTCATGGTGCTTTCCCATCACGCACTCGGGCGCCGGCCCGCCAGAAAAACCGCCTGACTGGTGTCTACGCCAATAACCAAGGACTGCCTGAAATGACCGCCGAGACCGTTCTCCACAATGCCCGCATCGTGCTTGCCGACGAGATCGTCGAGGGGTCGCTGGTGCTGCGCGACGGCTTTATTGCCGGCATCGATGCCGGCCCAAGCGCCGGCATTGGCCGGACCGGCGAGGACATGGGCGGCGACTATATCATTCCGGGACTGGTCGAACTCCACACCGATCATCTCGAGGGCCACTACGCGCCGCGGCCGAAGGTGCGCTGGAACCCGATCGCCGCCGTGCTTGCCCATGACGCGCAGGTGGCGACCGCCGGCATCACCACCGTGCTCGATGCGCTGCGCGTCGGCATGGACGAGGACGCCGACATGACGTCGGCCGACATGCGCAAGCTGGCCGACGCGATCGAGGACAGTGTCCGGCAGGATCGATTGCGCGCCGACCATTTCATCCATCTTCGCTGCGAGGTTTCGGCGCCGGATTGCCTCGCCGCCTTCGCGCATTTCGACGGCGACGAGCGAGTGAAGCTGGCATCGCTGATGGATCATGCGCCGGGCCAGCGCCAGTTCGTCGATCTTGAGACCTATGCCTATTACTACCAACGCAAGCTGAAGCTGACCGACCGCGACTTCAAGCTGTTCTGCGACAAGCGGATGGAGGAATCGGCGCGCAATTCGGCACCGAACCGGGCGGTGATCGCCGCCGCGTGCCAGGAACGCGGCATCGTGCTGGCCAGCCATGACGACGCCACCACTGGCCATGTCGACGAAGCGATCGAGCAAGGCGTGCGCGTCGCCGAGTTCCCGACCACAGAGGAAGCCGCCAGGGCCTCGAAAGCAGCCGGGCTCGGCGTGCTGATGGGCGCGCCCAACGTCATGCGCGGCGCCTCGCATTCGGGCAATGTCTCGGCCCGCACGCTGGCCGGCGACGGCCTGCTCGACATATTGTCGTCCGACTACATCCCCTTCAGCCTGATCCAGTCCGCTTTCTTCCTCGGCGACGTCGTCGAAGGCATTTCCTTGCCGCAGGCGGTCGCGATGGTGTCGAAAAACCCGGCCGAGGCGGTTGGCCTGACCGACCGCGGCGTCATCGAGCCGGGCCGGCGCGCCGATCTGGTGCGCGTGCGCGTCGACGACCATGTTCCGGTGGTGCGCACCGTCTGGCGGCAGGGGCTTCGGGTCGCATGATGGCGTCGGCCTCGATCGAGCGTGAACTGTCCGCCGAGACGTTTCCGATCCGCAACGGCGTCTTCGTCGCCGTTGTCGGCCCAAGCGGTGCCGGCAAGGACACGGTGATCGGCTACGCCCGCGCCCGCTTCAATGAAGAGACAAGGCTGGAGTTCGTCCGCCGCGTCATCACGCGTCCGAGCGATGCCGCCAGCGAGGATCACGACACGCTGGCCGACGCCGCCTTCGTCGACGCCGAGGCCGACGGCGCCTTCGCCATCGCCTGGGAGGCGCATGGCTTGCGCTACGGCATTCCGGCCGATGTCGACTGGTCGGTCGGCAATGGCCGTGTCGCGGTGGCGAACGTGTCGCGCGCGATCATCCCCATCTTGCGCGAACGCTATGCCAATCTGGCCGTCGTCGAGATCACCGCCTCGCCGCAGGTATTGGCCGAACGGCTGGCGATGCGCGGCCGCGAGTCGCGCGGCGAAGTGCTGGCGCGCCTGGCACGCAACGCCAGTGTCACCCTGTCCGGCCCCGGCGTCACCTCGATCGACAATAGCGGCCCGCGCGAGGCGGCCGGCGAGCGCTTCGCCGAGGTGTTGCGCAAGGCGATGGCCTTTTCCGACATGTCGGGCTTGATCTAGGTCGGCACCTCGCCCTTTCGTGTGCGGTGGGCAAGGAAAGCCCCCACCCCGGACCTGCGGTCCGACCCTCCCCACAAGGGGGAGGGTAAGAGCAGCTATTCCGCGGCGGCGCCGGCGACGTTCTTGCGGGCGGCATCGACCATGCGCCGCCTGGCCCGGAACACGCCCCATTGCTGGTCGATCAGCACGCCGATGAGGATGACGCCGCCCATCACCGCGAAGTTGAGGGAGGAGGGAATGCCGAGCAGATTGACAAGGTTCTGCAATTCCTGCAGCAGCACGGTGCCGAGGATGACGCCGATCAGCGAGCCTTCGCCGCCGCGCAGCGAGAAGCCGCCGAGCACGGCCGCGGCGATGGCGTAGAGTTCGTAGAACTGGCCGTGGCTGGCCGGCGAGATCGAGCGCGTGTACATGGCGAAATAGATCGCCGACAGCGCCGTCAGCACGCCGCAGATGACATAGGCTGCCATGACGACGCGACCGGTGCGGATGCCCGAATATTTCGCCGCCTCCTCGTTCTTGCCGATGGCGTAGAGATAGCGGCCGAACACCGAGCGGTGCAGCACCACCCACATGACGATGGCGATGACGATCAGTGCGAAAAAGCTGTTCGGCACGCCCCAGGAGCGGCCGGCGGTGAGGAATTCGAGGTCGGGAAAATTCTGGCCGAAGCCGAAGCCGGCGGTGCCGTCGGCGGTGTAGAAGCGGGCGACGCCGCGATAGATCAAGAGGCCGCACAGCGTCACGACGAAGGGCTGCAGCTTCAGCCTTGTGATCAGCCAGCCATGCACCAGGCCGATGATGGCGCCGAGCAGCAGGATCAGCACGAAGGCCAGCGGCCAGTCCATCTCGCGCACGGCGATGAAGTCGATGAACAGCGTTCCGAGCAGCGCCACCACCGAGCCGACCGAAAGTTCGATGCCGCCGGTGATGATGACGAAGGCCTGCCCGATCGACAGGATGCCGAACAGGCCGATCAGGTTCGAGGTGTTGGCGAGATTGATCGGCAGCAGGAAGCGCGGATTGATGATCGCCACGACGGCCCCGACCACCAGGATCAGGATCAGCAGGCCGAGGTCTTTCTTGCTCATCATCGTCTCCCCAATGTCTGCCTGAGCGGCAAAACAAAACGCTATTTCGGCTGCTTGCCCACTGCCAGCAGCAGCACGTTTTCCTGGCTGAACTGGTCCTTGTCGAGGATGCCCGAGATCTGGCCCTCATGCATGACGGCGATGCGGTCGGACACGCCGATCACCTCTTCCATGTCGCTGGAGATCATCAGCACGGCGACGCCGGCATCGGCCAGCGCCCGCATCAGCCCGTAAATCTCCGCCTTGGCGCCGATGTCGATGCCGCGCGTCGGCTCGTCGAGGATCATCACCCTTGGGTTCATGGCCAGCCATTTGCCGAGCACGACCTTCTGCTGGTTGCCGCCCGACAATGTGCCCGTGCGCGTCTGCACGGAAGGCGCCTTGATGCCGAGATTGCTCTTCTGCTTCTCGGCGGTCGTGGTTTCGGCACTGGCCGACACCAGCCGATGGCGCGAATGCGCCGGCAAATTGGGCAGCGAAATATTCTGGGCGATCGACAGGTCGAGCAGGATGCCGGTCAGCTTGCGGTCTTCCGGAACGAGAAAAATGCCGTGCGCCACGGCATCGGCCGCCGAGCCGAGGACAAGCGGCTTGCCGTCGAGTTCGAGCGTGCCGCCAAGGCTGCCGTCGATGCCGAAGAACACCCGTGCCAGTTCGGTGCGGCCGGAGCCGACGAGCCCGGCAAGGCCGAGGATTTCGCCGCGCCTGACGTCGAGGTCGACCGGACGGCTGGGATAGGCGGGGGTGCGGGTGGCCTTGGCCGATAGAGCGACGGCACCGGGGGCACGCGCGGCCTCGGAAGCCTTCTCGCGCTCCTTCAGCATGCGGCCGATCATCAGCTTGACCATCTGGTCGTGGTTGATGTCGCGCTTCTGCAAGGTGCCGGCAAGCATGCCGTCGCGCAGGACGATGACGCGGTCGGCGACGCGCTCGACCTCGTGCAGGCGATGCGAGATGAAGATGACGCTGATGCCGTCCGCCTTCAGCGCCTTGATGACGTCGAGCAGCTTCTCGGTTTCGGCGAGCGGCAGGCTCGACGTCGGCTCGTCGAGGATGACCAGCCGCGCCTTGATCGACAGCGCCTTGGCGATCTCGACCATTTGTTGCTGCGCCAGCGACAGGTCGGCGACCTGCGTGTCGGGGGAAAAATTGGCGCCGACGCGCTTCAGCAGCGGCGCCACCATGGCGCGCAGCCTGGCGCGGTCGACAAGCCTGAGCGGCCCGGCGCGCAGCGGCTCGCGGCCGAAGAAGATGTTGGCGGCGACGTCGAGATTCTCGAAAAGGTTGAGTTCCTGGTGGACGAAGGCGATGCCCGAACCAAGGCTGGCTTCGACGCTCAGCCCGCCATGGGCGGTACCGTCGACGATGATCGTGCCGGTGTCGGGCGTGGTGACGCCGCCGAGGATCTTCATCAAGGTCGATTTGCCGGCGCCGTTTTCGCCGACCAGGCCGATGACCTCGCCCGGCCTGACCTCCATGGAGAAGCCGTCGAGCGCGACGACGCCCGGATAGGTCTTGCGCACGTTCTCGAGGCCGAGGAACGGGGTGGTCGCGGCGATGGATGTGTCGGAATAATTCATCATGCCTGACAGCAATTGGCGGGCCGGCCTTTAGGCAGATTGACGGGCCCTGAGGGGCCCGTCAACAACAAGCGAGGCAATATCAGCGTCGCGCTGCCCCTCATCCGCCTGCCGGCACCTTCCCCCGTGAAGAACGGGGAGAAGGCAAGGTGAGGGGCAGCACCAACGCCAATCAGTTTCCAGCCATCGCCTTCAGATTGGCGGCGTAGGCGTCGACGTCGTCCTTGCCGATGATCTTGGTCGGGATGATGATCAGATTGCCGTCCGGGATGCCCGACTTGTCGCCCTTGAGATAGGAGGCCATCAGCTTCATGCCCTGATAGGCCCATTCGAAGGGCTGCTGCACGACGGTGGCGGCAATGGTGCCTTCCTTGACGCCGCCCAGCGTGATCGGATCGTCGTCGAAGCCGACGACGGTGATCGAGCCGAGCTTGCCGGCGTCGCGCAGCGCTTCATAGATGCGCGGCGTGTTGTAGGAGTAGAAGCCGACCATGCAGGTGACGTCGGGGCTGGCGACCAGCGCGTCCTCGACATTCTTCTTGGCGCGCGCCTGGTCGATATCGTCGCCGCGCACGTCGACGAGTTCGATCTTGGTGCCGGCCAGGCCGTCCTTCATGCCCTGGATGCGCTCCTTGGCATTGTCGGCGCCGAGCAGGCCGACGAAGCCGAGGCACTTGCCGCCGTCCGGCATCGCCTTCTTGGCGATCTCGGCGGCCTGCTTGCCGGCATCGACGTTGGACGAGCCGATATAGGCGACGCGCTTGGTCTGCGGGGCGTCGCTGTCGGTGGTGAACAGCGCCGTTTGCGAGGCGATCTTGTTCAGTCCGTCGGTCGAGGTCTTGGGATCGACGGCCGAGACCATGATGCCCTTGACGCCGGCGGTCACCAGATCGTCCATCAGCCGCTGCTGGATGGCGACCGAGGACTGCTCGGGATATTTCAGCTCAAGCGTGTAGTCGGGCAGCTCGCCCTGCGCCTTCTTGACGCCGGCTTCGGCGGCCTTCCAGAAATCGGAAGCGCCGTTGACGACGAAGGCCAGCGTCGGCTTGTCGTCGGCGCGCGCGATTGCCGTCGCCGTCAGGCCGACTGCCAGCGCGGCGGCGGCCATGGATGCATTGCGTATCATGGATTTCATGTTCAACCTCCCGTTTTGGCCAGTCGTTCGACTGGCCGGTCTTGCTCACCTCGATTTGCCGTCTGCGGCTTGGACGCCCTCCTCCTCAAGGCTTTCCCGGCAACGAAAGAATGGCGTCGTCCCAGCCACGATCGTGGACTTTAGAGACTCATTCCTCATTCGTAAATAGTCCGATTTGTCTGACATATCACATGTCCGAGACCAGGCTTGCGGGGCAATATCCGCTTGCCGTCGGGCCGTTTACGCGCGCTTTCTCGCCACCCCAGACCCAAAGGGCCGGACGCGACGGATTGACGGTACAGCGCATCCTTGTATTAGTAAACAGTATTAGTTGGCGGCCTTGCGAGGGCATCCGGCCTCTCTCGCCGCGCGTCGGCCAAGCGGCACCGCCGTCCCGCACGGAGTCCAAGCCCGGCAGTCCCCTGTATTTCGCGCGGGACTCAGGATTGCATGGCCCATCGGCGACGAAGCTGCTAATAGCTATAAACGCCGCGGCGGTTTTCTATAAATCGGCGACGTCACGCGGCTTGTCGGCCGCCGGCAAGCAGGCCCGAGACCGGGGACACGAACGCGATGAGCGAGACGATGGACGATACGGCAAGGCGGCGCAAGGCGGCGGCGAAAAGCGCCAGGGGTCGCGTCACGATGACCGACATCGCCCGCGCCGCCGGCTGCTCGCAGGCGACCGTTTCGTTCGTGCTCAACAATTCGCCCGGCATCCGTCTGTCCCAGCAGACCCGCGAACGCGTGATCGAGGCGGCGCGGGCGCTGGGCTACAGCGCGCCCGCCTTCCCGGCGCTGCGCGAGCCGGTTGCCGCCTTCGAGGGGCCCGACGGGGTGATCGGCTTCGTCGTGGACCAACTGGCCACCAGTCCCGAGGCCGTCGTCGCCATCGAGGGCGCGCGCCAGGCCTCTTGGAATGCCGGCAATGTGCTTCTGGTGGCGCAGACCATGGGCGACGCCGTGATGGAGCCGCGCGCCATTTCGGCGCTGACCAGGCGGGGCATTTCGGCGCTGATCTACATGACCATCTTCACCCGCGAGATCACGGCGCCCGACTATCTTTACGGCCTCGACATCCCGGTGATCCTGCTCAACTGCTACACGGCGGATTATGCCTTTCCTTCCGTGGTGCCGAGCGAGATCGCCGGCGGCCAGAGTTCCACCCGCCATCTGATCAGCCGCGGTCACCGCCGCATCGCAACCATATCAGGCGAGCCGTGGATGCAGGCCGCGCAGGACCGGCTGAAGGGCTATCGCCGCGCGCTCGCAACCGCCGACATCCCGTTCGATCCGGAGTTGGTGGTCGAGGGCGACTGGTCGGCCAGCGCCGGCTACGCCGCGACCGTGAAGCTGCTGGCGCTCAAGGACCGCCCGACCGCCATCTTCTGCCAGAACGACCGCACCGCGATCGGCTGCTACGAAGCGCTGAAGGAAGCCGGCCTGCACATTCCGCAAGACATTTCCGTGGTCGGCTACGACGACGAGGAGATCGCCCGCCATCTTTTCCCGCCGCTGACCACCTCGATCCTGCCGCACATGGCGATGGGCCAATGGGCGATCGAACAGCTCGAAGCGCCGGCGGGACGGGGGCGGTATCCGATCACCAAGCTGGAGTGCCCGCTGGTGGAAAGGGAGAGTGTCGCGACGATCAAGGGGGCAGTGTAAGGGCCGTCGTGGTTGGCGAAATCGCCCTGACCGGCTGCCGACGCAGCGAGGTCATCGGTCTGCGTCGCGGCGAAGTCGATGTCGAGGGTAGTTTCCTACGTTTGGCCGACAGCAAGGAGGGGGCATCCGATCGGACTGCCGGTTCTGGAATACCTCGAGGGTCGCCGCGAACTTTAAGGCGCGCGCGCGAGATCGAAGGCTCGCTTAGGAGCCTGTCGTGACGACCCGCACGAAGTACCTTGATAAGCCTGTTGCCCTCGAAGCCGCGGTCGGCTGCCATCTCGTGCGACAGGCCGATCACTTCGAATGATGGCGCGCCCACTTGCGAAAATCCGTCTGAACATGAAGCCTAAGAGCTACTCCAGGTTGCCATTCAGCCTATTGAACACTGCGCTCCGCTACGGTCACACCATCCGTTACTCTGTCACTCGGGTGCAGCACCACACGATCGCCCGCACCAAGGCCTGACAGAACCTCCGCCGTCCGATTGTTTCGCTCACCGACCTTTAGGATGGTTGCGCGTGCGCGGCCATCCTCGAGCGCGAATACCGCCCAGTCGTTCCCTTTTCGGAACAGTGCGCCCACCGGCACGGTCAGGACGTCATCGGCTTTCCAGATCGTGATCTGCACGATCACCCGATAATCGTGTCCCAGAGCCGACCATTTCGCGGGAGGGTCGGTGAAGTCGATGGTCGTGCGGACGCGTTGTTCCTCGATGCCAAGTGCGGAAACCTTGGTGAAACCGGCGGGATCGACGCGGGAGACGCGGCCCTGGATTGGCGGGCCACCCCAATTGTCAATCCAAACGGGCGCGTCTTGTTTGATCCGGACAGCGTCGGTCGACAACAGGTCCGCGACGATTTCGAGATCGAGCGGATCGCCGACTTCGATCAGCGGTGCGCCGGCCTGGACCACTCCTTCGCTCTCCTGGATGATCTTCAGGACGCTGCCCGTCACGGGAGCGCGCAACTGTATGCAGCAGGCGGGATCTGGCTCCGGCGCGGCGCCCGACTGTTCACCGAGTCGGGCTGCAACGCTGCCACGCTCGTTTCGGCGGACCTCCAGCTGAGCCTTCGCACTGGCCAGGGCCGCATCATTGGTTTCGACGTCGAACTTGGCTCCGTCGAGGGTTTTGAGAGAGATCGCCTCGGTGCGGGCAAGCGCTTCGGCCCGCCCGAGCTCCGTTCGCGAAAATACAAGCGCGGCCTCGATACGGCGTATTTCGGCTGCCGCAAGGTTTACCGTCGCATCGGCCGCAGCCAACGCCGCCCGCAGCTCCTCATGCGTGCGTGCATCGTGAAAGCTCGGCAACGTCGGTTGCATCACCGCCATGACGGTTTCGTCCTTGGTGACGTGGTCTCCGATGTGGCGGGGTGGAGAGATCCGCAGGACTTTGCCGGCAATCGGGGCTGACACCGTATAGACGTGACGCACCTGCGTTTTCGCCTCGTCATCGATCGTGACCTCCATTGGACCTTTCGTCAGCGTTGCCAGATCCACTGCAATCGGTTGCGGCCATGCGAACCAGACAGCGCCGGCAGCCAACGCCAGCAAGGCCGCAATTCCCACCGTTCGTTTCATCCAGATCGCGCGCATGGTTCAATCCCGTGTCTTGAGAACGGTGACAAGGTCCAGCTCGTTGAGCCTTCGGCGAACGACGAGCGCGGAAAGCACGGCCGCGGCGATCACGATCGTGCTGGCGAAGACGTAGGTGGACTGCTCAACGATCAGGCGCACCCGCATCAGTTCGCCGGCCAGGTTCTTCTGCATGATCGCAGCAAGACCATAGCCAATGAGCCATCCAGGCGGCTGCGCGATCAATGTGAGCAGGGCGAGTTCCAACAGGAGGATGCGCAACACTTCACTCCGGGTGAAGCCAAGGACGCGCAAGCTGGCCAACTCCCGCGCCCGTTCGGAAAGCGAGATCCGGGCGCTGTTGTAGACGACACCGAACGCGATGACGGCAGCCAGCCCGGTGTAGATGCTGGCCATTGTCGCGATCAGCAAGGCAACCAATTTGCGGAAATTCGCAAGCGACACACGCTGCAGTGCCAGACCACCGACAATGGGGATGTCCTTGATAGCAGCATAGAACGCGTCCCGGCTGCGCTGGTCGAGGCTGACATTGATGCTGTTCACCGAGGGCGCTTCGCGCATCAGGCGTGAGAGCGTCTCTGAATCCATCATTCCGCGGATGCCGAAATAATCTTCGACCAGGGCTGTCACAGGAACGACAACGGTCCGCCGCGTTCCTTCGAGGAGGTCGACTTCGACGGAATCGCCGACCCTCACGCCAAGAATCTTGGCAAGCATACTCGAAATCGCCAGGCCCGCTTCCGGCAGGACGACCGGACGCAGGTCGACATCGATAATCCGGTTCAGATCGGCGTCGCGCGGCCTGCCGCTGATCATGATCCGGCGCTCGACGTTTCCGTTCCTTATGCGAACGGGCACCTCACGGTAAGGCTCGGCGGCGAGAACGCCCGGAAGCCGCGCGATCTGCAGGACGACGTTCAGCGGGCGTTTTTCCACAAAGCTCACGGTGGCGTCCTGTCGGTCGGCCAGGAAATACGTCACGTCGATGAGTTGCTCCATCGCATCGCCTGTAAAAAGGGAAACGATCAGGATGGCTGTCGCCAGTGCAATTCCAAGCGTCGTGAATAAAGATCTGAGCGGATGGCGAGTGATGTTGCGCAACATCATTGTGGTCGGCTGCGAGATGACCCTGTCGAGCGTGAAGCTCGCAGGCAGCAGTCGCCGATAGCGCGGAGGCGCTGGCGCCTGCATCGCGACGGCAGGCGCCAATCGCACGACTTCCCGAAGTGCACGGACCGCCCCGATGATTGCTGCGATGAGGCTGAGCGCGGCGGCAATGACGTAGAGGTCCGGGCTCTTGGTGAAGACGAGGAACGGAAAATGGAAGAAGTCTCCGAAAAGACCGGTGATGCGCATGCCCAGCCAGGTGCCCGCTGCACTGCCGATCAAAATGCCGATCATCACGATGGCGATGACGAACTTGAGGTAGTGCGTGACGATGCTGGCGTTGTTGTAGCCCAGCGCCTTCATGAGCCCGATCTGCTCGCGCTCCAGAGCAACGAGCCGACTGAGCGTGAGATTGACCAGAAATGCCGACACCAGAAGGAAAATCGGTGGCAGCGTCCGGCTCATATTGTTGAGCATGTCGAGTTCGTGGTTAAGCCAGGCATGCGAGGTCTGGTCCTTTCGGCCATAGGCCGCTCGCCCACCGTATCGCTCAAGCATCGCATCGAGACGCATCATGACCTCGCTCTCGGACGTGCCACGCAGCAGCTTCAACGAAACGGACGAAAACGCATCGTCGAGGTCATAGACGCTGGCCAGCGCCTTTTCCGACATCCAGATAAGGCCGAAGCGGCGGTCGTCCGGCATGATATCGCCGGGTCCGACCGCATAGATGAACTCGGGAGACAGCACGATCCCGACAATCGTCAGTTCGCGCTTTCGGCCGTTCAATATTGCCGAGAAGCGGGCCCCAGGCTGAAAGCCGTGTGACAAGGCAAAGCCTTCGTTCACGACGACCTCTTCGGCTCGTCCAGGCTCTGGCATGCGACCAACGCGCATGTAGAGCCGGTTAAGCGAAGCGCCATCGCTCCGCGGCAGGGAAATCACTTCGCCCGTCGCCGGCTCCAGATAGCCCGGTATGTCGATAAGCACGAGCTTCGCTATTCGCGCGTCGACCGCAGCAACGCCAGGAATCTCTGCAATCTGGTTGACGAGGGTCCTTGGCGCGCGGCTCACCGTGGCAAAGACGTCAGCAAACCGGTAGCGCTCGTAGTATGCGGTGCGCGTTTCGTCGAGGGAACGGTAGGAACCGACCGCGAGAATGAGCGTCGCCACGCCTCCGCCGATGACGAGCGCAATCGCCAGCGCTTGCGCCCAGAGCCGGCCGAAGTCGCGAAGAAGCTTGATGTCGAGCGCGCGCATCCGGATCACCAGACAAGCTCGGCGGCAGTCCGGCGCACCTGGTTCTTGGCAGTTCTGGAGATTTGGCCGTCGGCGAAAAACAGCACGCGGTCGGCGACATCCTGGATGCTGGCGTTGTGGGTGATGATCAGTGTCGTGGTGCCAAGCTGCGCATTGATGCCGAGCAACGCCTCGATCACCCGAATGCCCGTCTTGGAATCGAGAGCGCCGGTTGGCTCGTCGCAGAGCAGCACATCCGGACGTTTGGCAATCGCGCGGGCAATGGCCACGCGCTGCTGCTCACCACCGGAGAGCTGAGCCGGGAAATGATGCATCCTCGCTTCGAGTCCGACTAGCGCCAGGGCCTCGTCCGGGCGCATCGGATGGTCGGAAATTTCCGTGACAAGAGCGACATTCTCGTAAGCCGTCAGGCTGGGGATCAGATTGTAGAACTGGAAAACGAACCCGATGTGCTGGCGTCGGTAGGCGGTCAGCCCCCGATCGTCCAGATTGGTCAGTTCCTGATCCCCGAAGAACAGCTGGCCGCTCGTCGCATGGTCAAGCCCGCCCATGATATTGAGCAGGGTCGACTTCCCGCTGCCCGAAGGACCAAGCAGGACGACCATCTCTCCGGCGAAAATCTGAAGGTCCAGCTCACGCAATGCAAAGACTTGCGTCTCACCTGACGCGTAGGTCTTGGTCAGCGCTCTTGCAGTGAAGACGTTGTCAGCCATGGCCGCTGGGGTGGGATGTTCGAGGCACTTTTCGTGTCGAATGCCACAGTCGCCCGTCGAGGTGAGCGCGACATTGATGCAAATCAAAACGGGAATCCCAAGGCCGTAATGCGTGCCTGAACGTCTATCGACAAGAGGACCGGATCGGAATCGGTATTTGATTTGCCTCAAATGAAATCGTGGGCAGCCACGCTAAGATATCGTCAATCGGTGCTCCGGCGCCCGTTCACGTGAACTGACTGGGGATGAGGCAGTGAGAGCAAAGGATGTAATGACTGCAAAGGTCGTTACCGTGTCGCCCGACCATAGCGTAAGGCACGCCGCCCAGATCATGCTGGATCATCGCATCAGCGGCCTGCCGGTCGTCAACGACGACAGCCGCCTGGTCGGGATTGTGAGCGAAGGCGATTTCCTGGGCAGGTCGGAACTCGGTGCCGGAGCGATCTCGCCGAATGACGCGCGTAGCTATGTGAAGGGACACAGCTGGAAAGTTGCGGACCTGATGAGTCCAGATGTCGTCGCGGCCGACGAGGAAACTCCGATAGAGCGAATTGCCGCGCTGATGCGGGAGCACGGCATCAAGCGCATTCCGATCATGAGGGGGCAGCGCCTGGCAGGCGTCGTCAGCCGTGCCGACCTTTTGCGCGTCGTAATTGCGGCGAAATTCGACGACGCCACGGCGGCAGGTGACGATGCGATCCGGCGCAGCATTCTTACACGGTTGCGAGAGGACGCACGCGTCGAAGGAGACGCGTTAACGCTCACGGTCAGCGATGGTCTGGTCCATTTTTCGGGAGCGGTCTCGTCGCAGAGTGAACGGGATGCCCTCCGCGTGGTTGCCGAGGGCGTCAGGGGCGTCAAAGGTGTGTTCGACCATCTGCATCTGGCGCGTCCGTGAGCAACGCTTCGTGGGCAAATACCTTGGTGCAATCGCAATCTTCGCACGCCAACCACCTGATGGACATGTCTGCCGAGCAAGACGATCTGGCTACGCTGCAGCGGGAGACATTCGACTACTTCATTCATGAGGCGAACCCTGCCAACGGTCTCGTTCTGGACAAGACCGAAGCGAATTGGCCCGCAAGCATCGCGGCCACCGGCTTGGCGCTGGCTTGCTATCCGGTTGGAGTCGAGCGCGGATTCATGGCGCGAGGCGCGGCCGTCGAACGCACTTTGGCAACGCTGCGTTTCTTCTGGAACAGTCCACAGGGCCCGGAGCCGGACGCCACGGGATATCGTGGCTTCTACTATCATTTTCTGGATATGCAAACCGGCCGGCGGGCCTGGCAATGCGAGCTATCGACCATCGACAGCACGCTCCTGCTGGCGGGCGCACTGGCCGCAGGGCAGTATTTCGATGCCGACACCGAGGCCGAAACGGAAATCCGCACCTTGGCGGATGCGCTCTATCGCCGAGCCGACTGGTGCTGGGCGCAGGACCAGGGAGAAACCGTCACCCATGGTTGGACACCGGAGCACGGTTTCCTGAAGTATCGCTGGGAAGGCTATGACGAGGCGCTCTTGCTCTATGTCCTGGGATTGGGTTCCCCGACACACCCCTTGCCCTGGAGCAGCTACACGGCCTGGACCTCGACCTTCAGATGGGAGCGCTGTTACGGCTACGACTATCTCTATGCGGGACCGCTATTCATCCACCAACTCTCGCACGTATGGATCGATCTTCGGGGCTTGCAGGATGCCTTCATGCGCAGCAAGGGGAGCGACTATTTCGAGAACAGCCGACGCGCCACCTACGTCCAGCAGCGCTACGCCATTAATAATCCACGTGGATTTGAGGGTTACGGCGAACACTGCTGGGGCATTACCGCAAGCGAGGGTCCTGGCCCTTCCACGCTCAAGCTGAACGGCATCGAACGCAGGTTCGAGGGCTATGTAGGGCGGGGTGTCCCGTATGGTCCCGACGATGGCACGCTCGCTCCGTGGGCCGTCGCTGCCTCCTTGCCGTTCGCTCCGGAAATCGTGCGGCCGGCGATCAGCTTCTGCATCCACCAGGCGAAGCTCAAAGCGGCCAAAGCCTATGGTTTCAAGGCAGCCTTTAATCCCACGCATCCGGGGACATCCGGCAACGCCTTTGGATGGTGGGTTTCGCCTTGGCACTTCGGCCTCAACGAAGGCCCAGTTGTCCTGATGATCGAGAACGAAAACAGCGGCCTGTTGTGGCGGTTGATGCGCTCGTGCCCCTATGTCCGCAATGGCCTGCAACGGGCAGGATTTGAAGGCGGCTGGTTGAGAGGGTTGGATCAGGAGTCGACGCCAGCTGTTTGATCGGCTTGGCCAGCTGTTTGATCGGCTTGGGCTGAATTCGGGTGGATACGACCAAGGCTGAGAAATAGGCGAGCATTGAGCCGGCGAGGGAAATCGCATTCGGCGGATGCGGAATGGGGTCCGTCCTCACGACCCTTTCAGCGCCGGCCGCCAACAGCTGCGGTGGCAAGTTTGTTCAAATAAAACTTCAAAATAATTTCGCTGAATATCGCAAATTGATCCCGATCAAAGCGGAGCGCGCGCCATCGGCCTTTGATTAAAGCTTGTCAACGCAGGAGATGATGTCATGGAAATCTCTTTCCGCGATCTTATGACAGTATTCCACGGCATGGGATTTGGGGCGCTTTTCATGCTGGCGTTTTCGGCAGCGCTTGCCGAGCTCTATCGAATGTCTGCACCTGGAGCCCCATCCATCCCAAGTGCCAGAGAACACAATCTGCTTTTGCTTTATCTCTCGGTAATGGTCGTCCTTGCCTGGGGAGCGGTGCTGTCGGGTGCTTACATTGTGTACCCATGGTATCGAGCGGCGGTGCCCCAGGGGTTACCGAGCTGGCCGATTATCCGAAGTTCCTGCTCACCTCCAGTCCAAAAACATCCGCGTGGCATAGCTTGGGCATGGAGTGGAAGGAGCATGTGGCCTGGCTTGCGCCAATTGCAATGACGATGGTCGCCTATGTCTTCGCCAAATACGGACCGGCTTTGGCCAGGCAGAAGGAAATCCGCTCGGCCGTCATCGGCTTCGCGGTCGTTGCCTTCGTGGCGACCGGGGTAGCGGGCGCTTTCGGAGCGTTTCTTAACAAATATGCTCCGGTTCGTGGTGGCGCGATGATCGAGATCATCGCCGGTGAACAGGAGGGCGAATAGTCATGGCCAATATCAACCCTATCAGGACTGACGAGATTCCCAACGGCTCAGGTGCGGCCGCAATCTTGGCCGCCGGAATTGGGTGTGCTGCGATGGGGATTTTCGCCCTAGCCGGGGATGCCTTTGCATCGCTCAACCACTTCTTCACGTTCTACACACCGACCGGTGGCTTGTCCGGCGTCTCGACCAGCGCGGTCATCGTTTGGCTAGTCGCCTGGTTTGTCCTTTCGCGCAGATGGGCCGGGAAGAATGTGGAAATGGGAAAAGTGGTTTCTGTATCCTTCGCCTTGTTGGCGGTGGGCGTATTACTGACCTTTCCGCCTGTCATGGACCTTATCCAGGGCAAATAGAAAGATACTGGCCTGAGTTGGGCGCGGGCTTGGTCCGTCGAAAGCGGGCCGCGCCCGCGCAATTCATGGCCTCTCCCGTGCCACCGGCACACGCATCCCGTTCGCGATGCATGACGATGGAAAACAGCCTATTCAGTTGCTTCCCGGCCGCTCACCTCTTCTATGAGGATCCGGAAGAAAACGTGCGGCAAGCTATCTGACACGGGAGGCATAACGGGCTTGAGCGCACCGGGCTCCCACCACTCCACATGCCTGCTCAACACTGACCACGCGTGACCGCGCTGAAGCTCGTGGCCGACCTGATCAGGCAGTTCTTCAAAGCGGCCGTCGACAATCACGCTTCTCCATCCGCGTCCCTGGGTGTGTTCGATGATCTGGGCGCACACCAAGGGGTTGGCGCGCATCCAGTCGATCTTCTTGCCCGGCAAAGAGAATGCATAGAGGTGGTTGTCGGCGTAGGCGTAGTTGAAGCAGACCACATAGGGTTGTCCGTCCTTCGCGCATGCCAAGTGGCCGACGCGATTGGCTGCCAGCATTTTCGTGCATTCCAAAGTGGAGAGCGTGCGGATCAGCATCGATGCGACCCTCCTGTTTCTTACATTTCACATCTTGGCAGTTCCACTCGCAATGACCTGGATCAAATCGCTGCGTCCGTTTGGTTAGCAGGGGCCGGTCGCGCTTCCTGACGCTCTGGCGCCGGCGGTGGCCGCAGCCTCAGGCTTGCGATTGCGGCGAGACCCATGGCCGCGGCTGCGACCAGGAAGGCGGCGCCCTCCAGACGATGGGAACCAAACAGCAGGCCGGCGGCCGCGGAACCCACTGACAGCCCGAGACTGACCGCTGCCGACTGGATGCCGAGTTCCATGCCTTGGCTTCGTGCGCTGATGCGCGACACCCAGTAAGCGAGCAGCGGGCTGATCACGCCGGCCGAAGCCGAAACAGCAGAAACCGCAAACAGCATTTCCCTGAGCGCGGCAAGTTTCGGCATAGCCGCCAGACCGACCGCCATCACTAGGAAGGCTGGGGGCACAAGCGACCTTGCCGCTGCCGGTTTGACGAGCGGCGAAAAGACGAGGCCCTGGACCGCAAACATCACGACGCTGCAGGTTGCGAACATGAGGCCGAGCGCAGCGGGACCCATGGCGAGTTCAACGTTTCGCAAGGTGAGCCCGACCTCGAATGCGCCAAGCCCTGCGGCAGCCACAGCAGCAAGAGCGAGCAGCCGCAGCTCTCCGGGTGCAAACATCGGTGAGCCGCTCTTGCTCACCTCGGCACGGGCCCCCGGCAGCTTGTCAGGCAGCGCAAACCACACGCCAAGGGCTGCTACTGATGCGAGGCCGGACGCAAGGAAGAAGGGACCGCTTGCGGCGCGACAGCCGCCACGCCCAAGTCGAAATTCAGTTCCGCAGCGAGCCCGCCGAGCATCGGCCCGACCAGGAAGCCTGCGATCGATGCCATGCTCATCCAGCCGAATGCTCTTGTTCGTCGATCGTCCTCGCCTTCGGTGTCGGCCCCACCTTCGGTGTCGGCAATGAACGCAAGAGCCGTTGGTCCTACGGCAGCCGCGAAGCCGCCATTCAATATCCGCCCGACATAAAGAACGAGCAGATTCGGTGCCAGCGCCGAGGCCGCCAAGGTGACGGCAAAGCCGGTCAGGCCGACGACAAGGACAGGTCTGCGCCCGATCGAATCCGACCACTTCCCCCAGAGGAAAGCGGCGCCCACCGGCGCGGCGACATAGGCAGCGGTCAAAAGGCCAATCTGCCGCGCATTGAATGCCGGGTCGGTGGACCCGGCAAGCCGCTCGACCATCATCGGCAAGACCGGCAAGACAATTCCGTAGCCGAGCGCAACGACGAAGGCCGAGGCAAGAAGTGAGCCCACGACCCAACTCGACGTCGGCAGGCGAGCTTGCATCGACACGCTCATGCCAACGAGCCGCGCGGGTGCTCATGGGCGACGCCTTCGGTCGTCGATGCGGCGGCGGGCCGGATGCCTTCGAGGCTGGTTCGCTTGAGCAGAAGAGCGTTGATGGCCACCAGAGCCGAGCTGCCCGACATTGCCAGCGCCGCAAGTTCAGGGCTCAGCAGGAACGGATAGAATACGCCTGCCGCGATCGGGAAGGCGATGAGATTGTATCCGACCGCCCACCACAGGTTCTGGTGCATCTTGCGCAGCGTGGCGCGCGAGAGCGTCATCGCGCCGACCACATCGTAGGGATCGCTCTTCATCAGCACGATGTCGGCACTCTCGATAGCGACATCGGTGCCCGCACCGATGGCGAAGCCGACATCGGCTTGCGTCAGAGCCGGCGCGTCGTTGACGCCATCGCCGACCATGCCGACCTTCAGGCCCTGGCCTTGCAGTTTCTTGATCTTCTCTGCCTTCTGCCCTGGCAGCACGTCCGCGAGGACGATGTCGATGCCGAGTGCGTCGGCGATGCGTTTCGCGGTGCCGGCGTTGTCGCCGGTGAGCATGGCCACGCGCACGCCCTGCTCGTGCAGTTTGGCAATCGTCGCGACGGCCGTCGGGCGTGGCGTGTCGGCGATCGCGATCAGCCCGAGTAGCTTGCCGGACCGTGCCACGTGGATAACCGTGCGGCCTTCGCCCTTGAACGCCTCGGCCTTCTCACCGAGTGCGACAATATCGATCTTCTGCTCGTCCATAAGGCGCCGGTTGCCGAGGAAAACCTGGCCTCCGCCGATGGCGGCCGTGGCGCCCTTGCCTTCGATATTCAGGAAGCCCGAAACCTTGGGAAGCTTCATATCCCTGGCCCGTTCGACGATGGCAACGGCCAGCGGATGATCGGAGCCCTGATCCACGGCGGCCGCGACTTGTAGAACCTCGTCCGGCGAAACGCCGGCGGCTGGCACGATTTCGACAACTTTGGGCTGGCCCATGGTGAGCGTGCCGGTCTTATCGAAGACGATTACGTTGAGCTTGGTCGCCTCCTCGAGAGCCGCGGCATTCTTGAACAGAATGCCGTTTGAAGCGCCAAGACCGGTGCCGACCATGACGGCCATCGGCGTGGCGAGGCCGAGCGCATCGGGACAAGCGATGACAAAGACGGTTATGGTCAAGGTCATCGCAAACAGCAGGGGCTGGCCAAGCCACCAGAACCAGACGGCGAAGGTCGCAAGTCCGATCACGATCGCGGCAAGCACCAGCCATTGCGAAGCGCGATCGGCGAGCAGTTGCGCCGGCGCCTTCGAGTTCTGGGCCTCCTGGACCAGCTTGACGATCTGGGCAAGAGCGGTGTCAGCACCCACCTTGGTCGAGCGATAGCGCAGCGTGCCGCTCTTGTTGATCGTCGCCCCGATGACCTTGTCCCCGACCTTCTTCGTCACCGGCATCGACTCGCCGGTCAGCATCGATTCATCGATGGTCGAGGTGCCCTCGATCACCTCGCCGTCGACGGGAAGCTTGTTGCCGGGGCGCAGGACCACGATGTCGCCGAGCACGACTTCGGCGGTTGCAACCTCGATCTCCTTGCCACCACGGAGAACGGAAGCCTTGGGCGGGGCGAGGTTGAGCAGGGCCCTGATTGCGGCCGATGCCCCGGCACGTGCGCGCATCTCCAGCCAATGGCCGAGCAGGATGAACACGAGCAGCACGCTCGCGGCCTCGTAGAATTGCTGGCCCTCGAAGAAGAAGGTCGCGCCGACGCTGAACAGGTAGCCGGTGCCGACGCTCAGCACCACCAGCACGGCCATGTTGAGGACGCCATTGCGCAGGGCTCGCCAGGCGGCCACCAGGAACGGCCAGACCGGGTAGAGGATCGCGGCGCTGGCGAGGAAAAACATCGCAACGTCTTCGCTGAGGCCGAAGGGCGGACGCAGCCAGGGCTCGCCGAGGCCCATCGGCTCCATGGCGAAAATCGGCAGCGCGAAGACTAGGCTGATGAAGAACCGGTTGCGCATGTCCTTGACCATGCCCTGCATGTCCATGCCGGCGCCGTGTCCCATCTCATGGGCCATGGCGTCGTGCGGCATGGCCGCAGCCGTCCTTTGTCCCGCTGCACCGGGTTCGGTCATGGCGGCGTGCCCCCCATGATCGTGCTCGGCGTGATCATGCCCGACAAGCCCGGAGGTTGCTTGCCGATGCCCCGGCGGAATCGTCATGTCGTCGGGAACGCACAGATGCCGGGGCACGGTCTCGCCTCGGCAATGGAAGCCGCAAACCTCGATTTCCTTGGCAAGGGTCTCGGGGCTCGTCCGTCCTTCGTCGAATTCGACGGTCGCGGTCGTAGACCCCGCGTTCATGGCGACACCGGCGACGCCCGGCAGAGCCGCGAGACGTTTTTCGACCGCTGCGAAATCCATCGTGCCGACAAGGTCGCGCACTTCCAGATTGACCTTCTTCATCATCGTTCTCCGTGCCCGCGGGTTCGTGCCGGCATTCGCGCTGGCTGCGGTGTCTCAGCTTCGATAGGCAAAGGTCGACATCATGCCGCTCGCCATGTGGTAGAGATGGTGGCAATGGAATGCCCATTTGCCGGGATTGCCCGCGTCCACGGCAATGGTGACCGAGCGCATCGGCGGCACCAGCACGGTATCGCGAACGGCGCCCCCGAAGCGTTGCCCGTCAATCGCGACCACTTGGAAACGATGGCCGTGAAGATGCATCGGGTGGGCCATCATGGTATCGTTGCGCAGCGTGACCTCGACGCGATCGCCCCTGTCCACGAGGAGCGGAGCGTTGGTTTCGAGGCCCCAGCGATAGGCGGCCATGTCGCCGGTCAGCGCCATCTCGAACGTCTTGTCGGCAGGGCGCGATGCAAGTGGCGCGATTGCTCGAAGTTGCGCCTCGAGCGTCAGGTCCAAAACCGGGGCGTCGACATCAGCCGCCGTCCCGAGCTTGGCTACCGCGGTCCCCGCCGGGCGCAGGAAATTCCGGTCCGTTCCTTGCTTCCCTCGCGCAGCGCCAGGATCGGAAAGGAGGAGCTGAGATCGCGCGGCAACCGCAGGCGCACGTCGATGCGCTGCCCCATCGTCATCGGAAACCGCCGGCCCCTGACCGATTCGGCAGGCTGACCATCGACCGCGATCAGTTCGCCTTCAAGCTTCCCGAAATCGATTGTAAACGCCGTCGCCGTGGCGCCGTTGATGATCCGCACCCGCACGCGTCCGCCTCGTTCGACCGGCACGACCTCGGGGTCGTTCAGGGACCGGTCATTGGCCAGATAGGCGTCATACGCGATGTCATTGATATCAGTCGTCATGCCGCCATCGTTCATCCCTGCCATGGGGTCGGTCTTCGCTCCCGGCATATCCATGCCGTCCATCGGCATGGAGCCGCCGGTGTTCTTGCTCTGCAGCCCAGCCAGCAGTTCCTGAGGCGATGCGAACGAGAAATCGTGGAGCAGGATGACGACCTCCTGCTCGTCTTTTGCGTCATCGGCGGGATCGGCGACGATGAGCGGCGCGGCGAGCAGCAATTGTTCCTGCAAGGTATGGGCGTGCATCCAGAAGGTGCCGGGCTCGCCGATCGGAAAATCGAAACTGCGATCGGCGCGAGCGCCGATGAGCGGCAGTGGCGCGTCGGCTACGCCGTCGCTCGGCCACGGCGGCGTCAACCCGTGCCAATGTATGATCGTCGGCTCGGCGGTCTCGTTTCGAAGCAGCACGTTGAAGGCATCGCCCGCCCGCAAGCGCAGGCCAGGCGCGCCGTCGGCCCTTTGCAGGCCGAAGACGCTTGCAGCTTTACCGTTCACCTCGATCGTGCGGCGCGAGATGCCAAGCATCTGGCCGCCCGGCTGGCTGGCGGAGGCTGCCGAGAGCAAGGATGATGGGATCGCAAAAGCTGCGGCACCTGCAACTGCGCCCTTCAGGATATCTCGGCGTTTCATAATGGTTTCCTTCGCTTCGATTGGGAGTTTCGTTGTTTCGTTCAGCACACAAAGATCAGATTCAAAACGCGTCGGCGATGAGCTGGTGCGATCAGGGCGCACGGCGCCCGCCGGCGGAGCCGAACAGCCTGGCCAGATGCGGCAAAAAGGCGGGCGCCCGGGCCGCATAACGGTCGTATGCGTCGCCGAATTCCTTCCTCGCTTCTCGCTCCTCGATGAAGGAAAGCCGCACATACATGCCGACCAGAATGGGGAACATCGCCAGCGTCAGCAGCGTCGGCCATTGCACGAGGAATCCCGCCATGACGAGGACGAAGCCGACATATTGCGGATGCCGTATGGAGGCATAGGGACCGGCCGTCGCGAGGCGATTGTGATGCTGCGCTTGGTAAAGCACCCGCCATGCGGTCGAGATCAGCATGAAACCGGCGCCGATCAGGAAGAAGCTGAGAACGTGAAACGGGCCGAAATGCGGATTGAGACGCCAGCCGAACATCATTTCCGGGAGGTGACCGGCATCGTGCGAGAACCAGTCGATGCCGGGGTATCGCGACTGCAGCCACCCCGAGAACAGGTAAATCGTCAGGGGGAAGCCATACATCTCGGCAAACAGTGCCACCAGGAAGGCGCTGAATGCACCGAAGGAGCGCCAGTCGCGACCGGTCCGCGGCTTGAAGAAGCTGAATGCGAACAGGATGAAAATCGCCGAATTGATTATGACCAGGCCCCAGAGGCCGTAAGCGGGAGATTGCTCGACCATCGTCATGCTCCTTTATGGTGGGTGGTGCCGTCTTGCGCGCCCGGCTCGGGTTTCTTGTGCCCCGCATGGCCGCCGTGGCCGCCATGACCGCGGTGGAATACGTGAAGCAGAGGACAGGCGAGCAGCAACAGAAAGGGAAGGGCGCCTAAGCTGTGCGCCCGGTGCTCAGTGAGAAGGAAAAACGCGGCGATCAGCAGGAAAGCGGCCGTCACCAGGCCGGCCTTCGAAGTCCAAAACCTGCCAGCCTCGGGCTCCGGTTGTGGTTCGGACCTGGTCGGGGGACCCGACATGCGGTGAACGTTGTTGGTATTCATGGGATGGTTCCTTATTTGTCAGCGATTGTCATTGCGGGAGCTTTCGAGCCCATACGCGATGAGGCTCACGGCCCAGACCAGCGCGCAGGCGAACAGTGGCCACCTGAAGTCGGAGCCGATCGTGAAGTTGACCACCGACATCAAGCCGATGGACGACGCTCCTCCGACCAGAGCGCCGGCCACCGCGACTGGATGGCGCGCGCGGAACGCGGTGATTGCCAGCGCAACCAGGAGAACGCCGGTGCCCAGAGCGTAGCCGCCGAGCACCCGGAAAACCTGCGTCAGCCACACCGCCAGACGTGGACCGATCGCGTCGAGCTCGACGGCCGAGAGATGCATATAGCGGACATTCTCCGGCAATAGTGGTGGCCTGAGGGCGATGAAATACAGTCCGATCCCGGCGATGATCATCCCCGCCAGGGCAAGAGTGACGGACGACGTCGTCACTGGATTGACTGTAGCTTTCATGGGCTGAACCTTGACTTGCCTACCGGCGCCCCCGTCGCGACGACATTGTAGATCGAGGCGTAAACGACACCCGCCAGCAGCCCGACGATGCCAAGCCCGAGAACGCCGTAGAGAACTCGGACAGGGCTTATCGGTGCCGTAGACCTGACCGCGCTGAGGTCGAGCCCGTGCATGATGGCGCCGAAGAAATCGAGTGCTGCCTCTGGCCAGATGACGACGGCCAAAGCGCAGAACATGCTCATCAGGGCCGACGCCACGCCCAGCGCAATGCCGATGGACAGGACGCTGAGTTTGTCCATGTCTTCCTCCTCTCACTTCGCGTGTTGCTTGAGCCATTCCTGCATGGCGGCGATCTCGGCCTGCTGAGCCGTGATGATCTGATTGGCCCAAACCTTGACCTGACCATCCTTGCCGAATTGCAGGACCGCCCGTGCCATATCGATGGCGCCCTGGTGGTGAGGGATCATCGCCTGGACGAAAGCGACATCGGGATCGGCGGCCTGGACGCCCTGCGTCATCCCGCCTTGCATGCCGCCTTGCCCACCCTGCATCATCGGCATCATTTGCTGCATCATGGGAGCCATCTTCTCCATCATGGGCATCATCTTCTGCATCGTGGACATCATAGCCGAGCACTGCTCAGGCAAGCCGCCCGGCGTCGCCGCCGCGGCCGGTGCCGTTGTCGTCGTTTGTGGTGCGTCGGCCGCCGGATGGTGCGGATCTGTCTGAGCAAAAGCCGCGCCCGACAGGGTTGCGAATGCGGCAAGCGCGATGAATCGAAGATGAGTTTTCACGACAAATTCCTTTTCGTTGGTGTGAACCGACAGGCGAACGCTAAATGGCGCGCAAGGCAGCCGAGATCGCCGCTGCCGGTTATGGTTTCGCAGATCGTCGCGCGCTGTGTGGCTTGACGGGCACTGCTGGATTCAACAGTCCCCGGGGCCGCGACGGCGCGATATCAGGCGAAGATTTGGGGAGGTTGCAGGAGAGCCTCGGGGTCGATGCCCGTTGGCAGGAATGCCTTGCCCGCGATGAAGCGGACGGCAACCGGCGCGTCATGAAGAACGGCGCATTGGTCGGCGGAAATGCCCGCAGCACAACAGCCGGAACCGGCCGAATGCACGCAGTCCAGACAGTCATCACAAGGGGCGCGATGGTTGTCCTGGTCTGTGGACGCGACGTGACCCATCGCCTTGTGCGTGGCGCTCGTCGAGAGCGTCGCGGCGTCAGTCGTGACGCCGGCATCGGCGCCAATTGCAGAAGCGGCAAAGGCACCGCCCGCGATCAGGAGGATCACGGCCAGCCATAACCGAAGCTGAGCCAACGCGATTTTCATGCATTCAGTCTAGCGCAACGGTGCGCCACCACTTTGATGCAAATCAATGCCGCGGCTCTGGGAGAGCGCCTAGTTTCAGCGAGCCTCTTTTCCCAGCTCTTCCCGGAGGTGCACGCAATCCCGATCGGTCGAGCATTTGGAAGGTCAGCCGAACAATGGCGGAGCGAAGGGTGCGCGAACGCGTAGGTATCCATTCGCTGGGGTTCGACGAGTACGGGCGCGTCGCGATCCGGCGGCATTCGCAATCGGCAACGAGAGACAGGCATGACCCAGTACAAGCCAATACCGATCCCCACCAGCCGGCTGTCCGAACACGAGCTGCATGACATCGACGCCTATTGGCGCGCCGCCAACTATCTGACGATCGGGCAGATCTATCTGCTCGACAATCCGCTGCTGCGCGAGCCCTTGCGGCCTGGAGCACGTCAAGCCGCGCCTGCTCGGTCATTGGGGAACGTCTCCGGGCCTGAGCTTCATCTATACCCATCTCAACCGCGCCATACGGCTTCGGGACGCGAACGTCATCTATGTCTGCGGTCCCGGCCATGGCGGCCCGGCCATGGTGGCAAACACCTATCTGGAGGGCACCTACAGCGAGCTCAATCCCGACATTTCGATGGACGAGCAGGGAATGCGCAGGCTGTTCCGGCAGTTCTCCTTTCCAGGCGGGATTCCTAGCCACGCCGCTCCCGACGTGCCGGGTTCGATCCACGAAGGAGGCGAGCTGGGCTACGCACTATCCCATGCCTATGGTGCTGCCTTCGACAATCCTGATCTCGTCGTGGCCTGTGTCGTCGGCGACGGCGAGGCGGAGACCGGACCGCTTGCCACCGCGTGGCATTCGAACAAGTTTCTCAACCCGGCACGCGATGGTGCGGTGCTGCCGATCCTGCACCTGAACGGCTACAAGATCGCCAATCCCACCATCCTAGGCCGCATTCCCGAAGAAGAATTGCGAGCGTTGTTCGTTGGCTATGGCTATGAACCGCTGTTCGTCGAGGGGCATGATCCGGTATTGATGCATGAGCTGATGGCGACCACGCTCGACGATGCGCTCGACCGCATCCAGGCGATCCAGCGTGCTGCGCGCGATGGTTCCGCGGTATCGACCTCGAGACCGAAATGGCCGATGATCGTGCTGCGAAGCCCCAAGGGCTGGACCGGCCCGAAGGAAGTCGATGGGCTAAAGACCGAAGGATTCTGGCGCTCACACCAGGTCCCTTTATCCGGCCTCGCGGAAAACCCGGCGCACCTGAAGCTGCTCGAGGAGTGGCTGAGAAGCTATCGACCTGAGGAACTGTTCGATGATTCCGGCGTCGCCATCGCATCGATCCGTGCCACCACGCCCCAGGCCACGCAGCGCATGAGTGCCAATCCCCATGCCAATGGCGGCCTGCTGCGCAAGCCCCTCGATCTGCCCATGTTGCAAGACCATGCCGTGACAGTCGAGCGGCCCGGCGCGGTGAAGGCCGAGTCGACACGGGCCATGGGCAAGTTCCTGCGTGACGTGATGGAACTGAACCGTGCCGCGAAGAACTTCCGCATCGTTGGTCCCGACGAGACCGCCTCGAACCGGCTTCAGGACCTGTTCGAAGTCACCGAGCGCGCCTGGATGGAAAAGATCCTGCCCGAGGACGTTCGTCTCGGCCGCGACGGCAGGGTTCTGGAAATCCTCTCCGAGCATACCTGCCAGGGCTGGCTTGAAGGCTACCTGCTGTCCGGGCGGCACGGTCTGTTTTCCTGCTACGAGGCGTTCATCCATATCGTCGATTCCATGTTCAACCAGCATGCGAAATGGCTGGATGCCTCCCGACACATTCCCTGGCGGCGGCCGGTCGCATCCCTGAACTACCTGCTGTCGAGCCATGTCTGGCATCAGGAACACAATGGCTTCAGCCACCAGGATCCCGGCTTCATAGACGTTGCCCTCAATAAGAAGGCCGACATAGTGCGCGTCTACCTGCCGCCGGACGCCAACACCTTGCTTTGCGTGACCGACCACGTGCTGCAGACATGGAACCGCATCAACATCATCGTCGCTGGCAAGCCGCCATCGTGGCAGTGGCTGTCGATGGACAAGGCCATCGTCCATTGCAAGACAGGGATCGGCATCTGGGACTGGGCCTCGACCGAGAATGGCGAAGAGCCGGACGTGGTCATGGCGTGCGCCGGCGACGTTCCGACGCTTGAAACGCTAGCGGCCGTGCAGATCCTCCGGCATCACGTCCCCGAGCTCAGGATCAGGGTGGTCAACGTCGTCGACCTGATGACATTGCAGCCCAAGGAGCATCATCCGCACGGGCTGCCAGATCGCGATTTCGACGCATTGTTCACCGCCGGCAAACCCGTCATCTTCGCCTATCATGGTTATCCCTGGGCCATTCATCGCCTGACCTATCGGCGCACCAACCACGACAACATCCACGTGCGTGGCTATAAAGAGGAGGGCACGACGACGACGCCCTTCGACATGACCGTTCTGAACGGCCTCGACCGGTTCCATCTCGTCAAAAGCGTGCTTGAACGGGTCCCGGAACTCAAGAGCGTTCAAGTCGGTCTCAAGCAGGCGATGGACAGCAAGCTGCTTGAACATCGAGCCTATATTCGCGCCCATGGGCAGGATATGCCGGAGATACTTGATTGGAAGTGGGATCAAGACCTGGATGTGGTGCAAACCCGCCCGGCTTGAGCCGATGCCACGTCTTCAGCGAACTGCGGTGACAGCACATCGGACGGCCCCATGACCGACGCTATCCTCGTCCTGAACGGCGGCTCCTCCAGCCTGAAGTTCGCTGTCTTCGAGGCTCGCGACGGCCTTCCTTTGCTGCTGCGCGGCAACATCGCCTCGCTTGGCGGCCATCCGCAACTGCATGCCGAGGCTGTGGGTGACAGACCGGAGATCTTGAAGAGCCTGGGCGAGGGACCGATCGGCATCGGCGAAGCATTCGCTGCCGTAGCCTCCCTCCTTGCCGATCGCGATCTCCTGCGCCGCATAGACAGGGTGGGGCATAGGATCGTTCATGGCGGCCGCGACTTCACGCAAGCGACGCCGCTGGATGCGCCCGCGCTCGACGCGCTCGCCCGGCTCGAGCCGTTGGCGCCGATCCATCAGCGGATCAATCTCGATATCGTGGCGCTGGCTACCGACCTCCTCCCGCCAGCCATGCAGTTCGGATGCTTCGACACAGCGTTTCATTCAACCCGCCCGAGCCTTGCGAAGATCTACGGCATCCCACGTGCGATGACCGAGGCGGGCATCGTTTCCTACGGCTTTCACGGTCTATCCTACAGCCACATCGCTTCGCGCCTGCGCGACCGCTATGGCGCCGGCGGCGGCGGCCGGGCAATCGTTGCCCATCTCGGCAGCGGCGCCAGCGTGTGCGCCATGGACACCGGACGAAGCATTGCGACGACGATGGGGTTTTCGACGCTGGATGGCCTGATCATGAGCACGCGTTGCGGCGCGCTCGACCCAGGGATCATCCTTCATCTCCTGCAAGACTGGAAGCTGCCGACCGACGAGCTGGTGACGCTTCTCTATGAACGGTCCGGCCTGCTCGGCATATCCGGCATATCAGGAGATATGCGGACGCTCATCGGCTCGAACGATCCCGCCGCCGCCGCGGCCGTCGATCTCTTCGTCTACCGCATCGGGCGCGAGATCGGGTCGCTGGCCGCGGCGCTGGGAGGACTGGATACGCTGGTGTTTACAGCCGGCATTGGCGAAAACGCGCCATCGATCCGGGAGAAGATCGGAGTTGCTGCCGGCTGGCTTGGCGTCAGTGTCGATCATGATCGGAACCGAAGCGGCAAGGAGATCATCAGCCTTGCCAATTCACGCGTCGAGGTTCTTGTAATCCCTACCGATGAAGAGAGAGCCGTTGCCAGCCAGCTGCTCCCTACGCCTACGCCGAGGCGGGCAAAACCCAGCATTACGCTCCCCTCGCAGAGGAAACACTGACATGGCAGCAGTCTCCGGCGTGGCGGAAACCACCACGTCCCTGTCGGCACGACGCAATCGCAACTGCTTCTGTATCACGCTCGACCGAACAGCGCTTTGGGCAGCGCTGAACCATGAGGCCGGCGATCCCGGCTTCTGCGAAGCCTTCATGGCGTCGCGGCCGCATCTGTTTTCCAACATTCCGGTCTTCCTCGCCGCATCCGCGCTCGATGAGATGCAGGCAATCGTCGTCGCCATCGAGGCAACAGCGAAGTTGCCGGCTTACCGCGAAACGGTCCTCTCCTGGGCTCCCGAAATCGCGCAAAGGGATTTTGGACCCGTCGGCGCTCTGATGGGCTACGACTTCCACCTCGACGATCAGGGGCCCAAGCTGATTGAGGTCAACACCAACGCCGGCGGGGCTTTCCTCAATGCCTTGCTGGCCAGAGCACAGAAGGCCTGCTGCTCCGAAGTCGATCGTGCGTTGATCGGAGCCAGGGACGGTCACTTCGAAACCAGTGTCATTGCGATGTTCGAGGGCGAATGGCGCCGCCAGCGCGGAGCCGGCTCGCCGCGAACGATTGCCATCGTCGATGATCAGCCTACGGAGCAGTATCTCTATCCTGAATTCGTGCTAGCCCGGCAGCTATTGCTGAAGCACGGCATCGACGCGATGATCGGCGACGCGAACGAGCTGACATATGATGGCGGCAGGCTTTTGCTCGGCGGACAGGAGATTGATCTCGTCTACAATCGCCTGGTCGATTTCACACTCGATCGCCCGGAACATGCCGCGCTCAGAGTGGCTTACCAGGGCGGCGCCGTGGTGGTCACGCCCAATCCGCACAACCATGCGCTCTATGCGAGCAAGCGCAATCTGACATTGCTGTCCGATCCAAAGGCGCTGGAAGCGTTCGGCCTTTCTCCGGAGATGCGTTCGCGGCTCGCTGGTATCCCGCAGACTGCGCTGGTCACGCGCGGCAATTCGGATGCCATTTGGCAATCACGCAAGGACATGTTCTTCAAGCCGCTCTCCGGTCATGGCAGCAAAGCGGTCTATCGAGGCGACAAGGTAACGAAAGGGGTGTGGGCCGAGATCGCCCGTGGTGGCTATGTGGCCCAGGCATTTGCCGCGCCGGGGCAGCGCATAGTCGAGATCGATGGCGCGCCCGCATCGCGCAAGATGGACGTGCGGCTTTACACTTATGACGGCCAGATGCTGCTCGCCGCCGCGCGCCTCTATCAAGGCCAGACCACCAATTTCCGAACACCCGGCGGCGGGTTTGCTCCGGTCCTGGTCGTCTGAACATGCAACATCGTACCAGGAGGAGCGCCATGACACCCATCGCGGAACCGGTCCCACGAAGGCCGTGCGCGGCCGGCACGTCGGCGACCCGCAGGTCCGATTTATGAGCGCAATCGATCGCCTCCTACCATCTACCTATGTCAGCTTCATGATCCATAGGCACTGTCTTGGGATTCAGATGCGATGGCGGAGCGCCTCAACGATCACCGCCATCGCAGGGGAGAGCTGTCGCCTGCTCGGGTAATAGAGGTGGTAGCCCGCAAATGGCGGACTCCAGTCGTCAAGCACGAGCCTAAGGCATCCCTCGGCGATGTGGTGGCTGACGAGGTTTTCCGGGACATAGGCGATCCCGAAACCGCTTATCGCAGCCTCGATCATGGGAATGGACGAATTGAAGGTCAGTTGGCCTTCCACCCGCACGCGAAGGTCGCGGCCATCCCTGGCGAATTCCCAGGCATATAATCCGCCGAACGTCGCCTGCCGCATATTAATGCAGTCATGATCGACCAGATCCTGGGGTGCGGTCGGAACCGGATGGCGGGAAAAGTACTCCGGCGAAGCCACGGCCACGAGCCTCCAATCCGGCCCGATGCGCACTGCGATCATATCCCTGTCGATGCTCTCACCAAGCCGCACGCCTGCGTCGAAGCGCTCCTCCACAATGTTCTTCATGCCGTTGTCGCTGTAGAGCTCGACGCGCACGTCAGGATAGTCGCTGAGCAAGGGCTGCAGCTTCGGCCAGACGGTGGTCTGGAGCGCATGGTCGGACAGCGTGATACGGACCGTTCCGGAGGGCTTGTCGCGAAAGGCCACCAGGCTTGCAAGGTCGGCTTCGATTTCCTCGAAGCGGGGAACAAGAGATTGGAAAAGTCGGTCGCCGGCCTCGGTCGGAGCGACGCTCCGCGTCGTACGCGTCAGCAAGCGGACGCCAAGACGAGCTTCAAGCTCCTTGATTGTCGAGCTCAGGGTCGACTGCGAAGTTCCGAGCTTGGCCGCCGCCTTGGTGAAGCTGCGCTCCCGGGCGACCGCCACGAACCAGAGCAGATCCTTCATCCCATCGCGCTGCATAGGGCACCTCCTCCCGTCTGATATTTATATCATAAGCAGATAAGTCCATGCGAATTACTCAGTCTAATAGAATGGGTTCCTCTGCAATATCTTCCGGCATGGCGACGGGGATGGCGGCTGATCCGCCCCAGTCGCCTTGCAAGGATGCCAATTGTGGAAACGACCTACGACACAAGGCTTGTCGAAGACCGCGCCGCACGGGGCGCGGTGCTGTCGATGGCGCTGTGTGTTTTCGTGCTCATCGCGTCGGAATTCATGCCGGTCAGCCTGCTGTCGCCGATTGCGGCCGATATGGGTATCACCGAGGGCCGCACGGGACAGGCGATCTCGATCTCGGGCGCTTTCGCCGTCGTGACCAGCCTGCTGGTCGCCGGCCTCACGCGCCGGATAGACCGCCGATTGGTCGTGACCGGCTTCACCCTTCTCCTCATCGTGTCCGGGCTGGCTGTCACCTTCGCGCCGAACTACGCGTTTCTCATGGTCGGCCGGGCGCTGCTCGGCATCGCGATCGGTGGGTTCTGGTCGATGTCGACCGCGATCGTCATGCGCCTCGTGCCGCAAGACATGGTTCCGAAGGGTCTCGCCATGCTAAACGCCGGCAATGCCATTGCGGCCACCATCGCTGCGCCGCTGGGCAGTGTTCTTGGCGCCTATGTCGGGTGGCGCGGCGCTTTCTTCCTCGTCGTGCCGTTTGGGCTCCTGGCGCTGGCTTGGCAGTGGACAAGCCTGCCGGCCCTGCCCCCGCGCCGTAGGAAGCGTCAAGGCAATCCGCTGGCGCTTCTCGGCCGTCTTCCTGTCGCCGCCGGCATGGCGTCGATCATGATGCTGTTCATGGGCCAGTTCGCGCTCTTCACCTATCTGCGGCCCTTCCTCGAGAGCGTCACCCGGCTCGACGTCGCTGCTCTCTCGGCGATCCTGCTGGCGATGGGGCTGGCGGGGGTGCTCGGCACATGGTGTGTCGGCCGGCTTTTGCGCACGCGCCTGTTCAGCATCCTCATCGTCATCCCGCTGGTCATGGCTGCGTTGGCTACTGCGCTCATCGCCCTCGGTGCACTCCCGGGTCCCACAACACTGCTGCTCGTTGCCTGGGGCTTCTTCGGCACGGTGGCGCCCGTTGGCTGGGGCACGTGGCTCAGCCGGACGTTGCCGAACGACGCGGAGGCCGGCGGCGGGCTGCAGGTGGCAGTCATCCAGCTCGCCATCACAGGCGGCGCCGCGATCGGCGGCACGCTCTTCGATACGGTCGGCTGGTGGGGAGCATTCACTCTAGGCGCGGTGCTGCTCTGCGGGTCGGCGCTCGCCGCCCTTGCCGCATCGCATATGGCCCGGAGGTCTTTGCCATGACCATCGAGCGTGCGCCGCTCAGCCGCCGGACATTGCTCGGCGCCGCGCTCGCGGTGGCGGCCCTGCCTCGCGGAGCCGCCAGCCAAGAAGGCGAAGCCCCAGTCAGCCAGGAGCCAACCGACATGAAGATCAGGATGATTTTCAACGGCCGCACCATGACCGCCACGCTCTACGACAATCCGTCGGCGCGCGATTTCTTCTCCATGCTGCCGCTCGACCTCAAGATCGATGACTACGCACATAACGAGAAGATCGCCTATCTGCCGCGCAAGCTGACTGAGGAGGGAAGCGGTCCGTTCGCCAACGAGCAGCCATACGACCTCTGCTATTTCATGCCCTGGGGCAACCTGGCCATGTTCTACGCCGACTATCGCCATCCCGGGCTGATCAGGCTCGGCCGCTTCGACGAGGGCGAGCAGGCCCTGCACGTTCGCGGCGAGTTCCCGCTTCGCATCGAACGCATTTGAGGACCCAACGGGAGACAACCATGGACATTCTTCGCGCTGGCACCAGGCCTTCCGGCAAGGGGCCACCCGACTGGTTCACCGGCACGGTGCGGATCGATCCGCTCTTCAATCCCTTCGATGCCGGGCGGGTCCAAGGCGCACAGGTGACCTTCGAACCCGGCGCCCGCACCGCCTGGCACACGCATCCGCTCGGCCAGACGCTGATCGTCGTCTCGGGCCTTGGCCGCGTGCAGCGCGAGGGTGGCCCGGTCGAGGAAATCCGTGCCGGCGACGTCGTCTGGTTCGCGCCCGGCGAAAAGCACTGGCACGGCGCGTCGCCTCAGACCGCCATGACCCACATTGCCGTCCAGGAGGTCAAGGACGGCAAGGTCGTGGACTGGCTGGAACATGTCAGCGACGCCGACTACGCAGCCTGATCTTCTCCACTCGAAAGGAACGAAAATGCTTGCAACCGTTCTTTACAAACCGGGCGACATCCGCTGCGAGGAAATCGCCGATCCGAAAATCATGCGGCCAACAGACGCCATCATCAAGCTCTCGGCAAGCTGCATCTGCGGCTCGGACCTGTGGCCCTATCGCGGGCTGCAGCCGGTCGACGGCCCGATGCATATGGGCCACGAATATTGTGGCATCGTCGTCGAAGTCGGCGCAGAGGTGCGCACGGTCCGTCCCGGCCAGTTCGTCGTCGGCTCGTTCTGCCTCTCCGACAATACCTGCCCGCATTGCCGCTTCGGCTTCCAGTCGTCCTGTGTGCAGCGCGAGTTCATGTCGGGCGCGCAGGCGCCTTACGCCCGGGTGCCGTTGGCGGATGGCACACTGGTAGCCACCGCCGAGGTGCCGCCGGCCGAACTCATCCCTGACCTGCTGGCCGTGTCCGATGTGCTCGGTACTGGCTGGTATGCGGCCGACGCAGCCGAGGTCCGAGAAGGATCGACGGTGGTGGTGGTCGGCGACGGTGCGGTCGGCCTGATGGGCGTGCTCGCGGCCAAGGAGATGGGCGCCGAGCGCATCATCGCCATGAGCCGGCACCCCAGCCGCCAAAAACTCGCCCGCGAGTTCGGCGCCACCGACATCGTCGCCGAGCGCGGCGAGGAAGGCGTGGCCCGCATCAAGGAACTCACCAAGGACGTCGGCGCGGACTCGGTGCTGGAATGCGTCGGCACGGCGGAATCCTTCGACCAGGCGCTGGCCTGCTCTCGCCCCGGCGGCACCATCGGCTATGTCGGCGTGCCGCATGGCGTGAGCTTCGACGGCCAAAAACTATTCTTCGGCCAGAAGCGCATGCTGGGCGGCCCCGCGCCGGTGCGCCGCTTCCTGCCCGACCTCATGGACCGTGTGCTCAAGGGCAGGATCAAGCCCGGCAAGGTCTTCGACCTCAAGCTGCCATTGGCCGAGGTCGCTGAAGGCTACCGCGCCATGGACGAGCGGCGCGCCATCAAGGTCATGCTTTCGGTTTGAGCGAAGATTGGGCGGACGGCCTGTCCGCACCCACAACAGTCAGAAAAGGAACAACGCATATGACGATGAGATTGAAGATAGCCGCCCTGGCGCTTGCACTTTCGGTCGCCACGCCGGCTTTCTCCCAAGAGTCCCCGATTATCGGCGCATGGCGCATGAGGTCGCTCGAGGCCGGCGCCGAGGGAAACCTCAAGCCCGTGCCATATTCCGGCCAGGTCATCTTCACCGAGGCCGGCACCCTCTCGGTGCAGGCCCAGAACCCCGACGCCAAGGCGCCGGACACGCCTTACACGGCGAATGGCTACGAAGCCTATTACGGGCCGGTCGCCATCAACGACCAGGACAAGACCTTCGTCATCACGATCGAGTCCTCCCTGGTCCGCAACCTTGTCGGGAAGAGCATGAAACGCAAATTCGAAGTCACGGACAACAAATTGGTCCTCACGCCGGACAATCCGGCCGAAGGCTGGCGCGTGACCTACGAACGTTACTGATCGGAACAGCCGGCTGTCAAAGTGTTATCAGTGGCCAAAATGGCGCGGACTTCGGACCGAAATAGCGTGATGGCGGAACTGGTGCCAATCATGGCGGCTGTACGCTGATGCGTGGCGAGGGACCATCCGCAGGGGTGATACGGTTTCGTCCCAGAGGCAGGAGCGCAAGCTCAAAGGCCGCAGCGAGAGTGCCACCCATTGAATGCCGCTAGATTTGACGCTATTTTTCGTCATAAGATGCGTCGATCATAGGAAGCAGCTGATGGGCCTGGTTCAATATTCCGACGACGGGTTTTTCGCGCCGCGCAAGATCGCGGAGGCTCTCCGAACGACCAGCGAGGAAGTTGCGAAGACTGCCGGCCTCGGCAAGGACGCCGTCCAGCGCAAGGACCGCGTTCGGTCGGACAAAACCCAGCGCCGGCTGCGCGAAATGGTGGAGATCGTCAATAAGGTCGAGCCGCGCCTCGGCTCGGCGCTCATGGCCTATGCATGGTATCGGTCCGAGCCGCTGCCCGGCTTCTCCGGGCAGACGGCCATGCAATTGGTCCGTAGCGGTCGGGCTGACGAGGTGCTCGACTATATCGACGCCGTCGATGCCGGCATCCACGCCTGACCCGGTGGATGCAGTATCGAGGCAAGCTCTATCGGGCGCTAAACCCCATTTACGCGCGCGCGCCGCTTTCGGGTCGCGGTGCTGAGCTTTACGGCGGTCGGTTCAATCCGAAGGGCACTCCCGCACTCTATACATCCCTCTCCGTGACCACTGCGCTGCGGGAAGCCAACCAGGTCGGGAATTTGCAGCCGACCACACTGGTTTCCTATGATGCTGAGATCGGGCAGGTCTTCGACAGCCGGGACGAACAGGCGCTTCTGGCCGAGAGTGTCGATGCCGGCGCGCTTGCTGATAGCTCCTGGCGCGACCAGATGAAGGCGACCGGTGAGGCAGTGACGCAGGGATTTGCCCGAAGACTGATCGGTCTTGGCTATCACGGATTGCTCGTCAGGAGCTTTGCGCTGGGCGTGACCGCGGACGATGTCAATCTCGTGCTCTGGACGTGGGGAGATGGCCCGCCCTCTCGCCTGACCCTTATCGACGATGAGGGTCGGCTGTCGCCCTAACGCTTGCGGGTTTTCGATCGGCATGGATGGGCATGATCGCGGAGCTGCTTTCATCGCGACCAATACGCCGACGATGACGCGCCATGGTCACGCTGAATCTGGCTTAAGCTGTTCGGCGTATACTGTTGAGCGGTGACTGTCGGCGGCAAGTCGACCATATGAAGCGCGAGATCAGAAATCCTCGAACTTGCATCGAAATATTCTGACTGGGCACAAATTCCGGCATTTTCGGCTCGGATGTGAACGCGCGTTCATCTCGAATCAGGGGCCGGATGTTCCCTAGCGGCCGCGTCAAATGCTTTCTTCGACATTGGCTTGGAAGCCCACATGTGCCTTAATGTCGCACATGATTGCGTTCTGTTGTGGGAGTCCAGCGAACTAGGGAGGAGAAAATGAAAAAGGACGAGCAACCCGTATCGCGACGGAATTTCATTAAGACCAGTAGCCTGCTTGCCGGCGCGGTTACGACCGCTGTTACGGCGCCCTGGGTGCGCAAAGCCGAGGCGGCCGACACCATCACGTGGAAAGTGCAGACGTCATGGCCGGCCGGCGTTGGTCTGGAAACATTCCAGAAATGGTGCGCGACGATCAAGGACAAGACGGGCGGGCAGCTCGAGTTCCAGCCGTTCAAGGCCAAGGACATCGTCGGCGACTTTGAGCTTTTCGACGGCGTCAAAAACGGCGTGCTGGAAGCGATGAACTCGTTTTCGCTGTACTGGGCAGGAAAACTCCCGGCAACGGCTTTCATGAGCTCCTATACGATGGGGCTTCGGTATCCGCACGAATGGGACATTTTCTTCTATGCCAAGGGCGGATTGCAGGTCTGTCGCGACATATACGCCGCGCAGGGGCTGTATTACGTCAACCGCATCCACCACGGGCCCAACATTATCCACTCGAAAACGCCGATCCGCTCCTTTGACGACTTCAAGGGGCTGAAACTGCGCGTGCCCGGCGGCATGATCGCCGAGACCTTCGCCAAGGCCGGCGCCAAGACGACGCTGCTGCCGGGCGGCGAGGTTTTCTCGGCATTGGAAAAGGGCACCATCGACGCAGCCGATTACACAGGCCCAGCGGTCAACTGGGCGCTCGGCTTCCAACAGGTGACCAAGTACATATCCATGGGACCTCCAGGCCTGATGTCGATGTACCAGCCGGTCGACCTGATGGACTTCGCCGTCAACATGGACGTCTGGAACAAGCTCCCCGACAATCTCAAGCAGTTCGTCGAGGGCGAGGTGCAGGTCTATTCCAACATCCATTTCGGGGCCATTCAGAAGGCCGACATGGAAGCCTGGCAGAAATTCATCGATGCCGGCACCGAGATCAATCGCCTCAGCGCGGACGATTTGCAGCAATTCCAGGAAATTGCCGTCCCGATCTGGTTCGAATGGGCCAACAAGGACAAGGATGCCGCGCGTATTTTCAAGCTGCAGCTGGAAGTCATGGAAAATCCGACCGTAGGCTACGTCACGCCCGACATGTATCAGGGTTTGTCGATCAATCTATAGTCGGCATCGCGCCTGCCCTGAGGGCGGGGCGGGCGCCTTCTTTCGCTCGGTCTTTTCACTCACCGGCAGCTGATCCCCATGCCATCACTGACCTTCGTCATGCCGCACTGGCTCTACTGGTCGACGCTTGGCCTGTTCCCGCTGGTCGCCGCCTGGTTGGTGTATCGCGAGCAGGAGCGACGCGACTTTGGCCGACCGAACCTGTTCCTGGCCTATCTTTTCCTGCTGACCGCCGGGTTTCTCGGTATGCACCGTTTTTATCTCAAGAGCGCCTGGGGCATGATCTTCATTCCGTTCTTCCTTGCGGTCCTGTGGACCAGCGCCGACATACGTGTTGCCCGCGAAAACCTGTCGCTCTCCCGCTCCGAGGCCGAGCATGCCGAACGGCTGCTCACCCGCGCCCAATCCGACCTTGCTGCCGGCAAGACCGGCGCGGCACAGCGTCTTGCCAAGGCTGAAGCCGATGCCGCGCCGGCGCGTGATCATTTCGCCGCCTCGACTGACGGTCTTCGTCGTGCAAACGGCTATGCACGCGTCGCAGGCATCCTGCTCGGGCTTCTTCTCCTCGGCGATGCCTTCCTTCTGCCGCGCCTTGTGCGGCGCCGGCGGCAGCGCGAGACCACGCCGACGCCGCCATTGGTCCATCCTCTGGATACGGGCGTGCCCGCCAGCGCGGTCAAGCCTCCACTGCCGTTCTTTCGGCCGGTCGACTGGCTGGTGCGGGTGACGGGCGAACTCGTCGCCTATTGGGCCGTGCTCGCGGTCTTCGCCTACTATTACGAGGTGGTGGCCCGCTATATCTTCAATTCGCCGACCAACTGGGTGCATGAGAGCATGTTCCTCATGTTCGGCATGCAGTACATGCTTGCCGGCGCCTACGCCTATCGCGACGAGACGCATGTCAGGGTCGATATCGTCTACAGCCACCTCTCGGTGCGTGGCCGCGCGGTTTGCGACATCATCACGTCCTTCTTCTTTTTCCTCTTTGCCGGCGCGCTGCTTGTCACTGGCTGGCGTTTCGCCAGCGATGCGATCTCCATTGGCGAGCGATCCTTCACCGAGTGGGGAATCCAATATTGGCCGGTGAAACTCACCATGCCGATCGGCGCGGCGCTCCTCATTCTACAAGGCCTGTCCCGCCTGGTGCGCGATATCGCCATCGTGGCGGGAAAGGTTGAATAGCGATGGGGCTTGAGCTTCCGATCCTGTGGCTGAGCGTGCTCATGTTCGGTGGACTCGGCGTGCTTTTGCTGCTCGGCCTGCCGATGGCTTTCTGCACTGGCAGCCTCGCCGTGCTCTTCCTCTTTCTGTTCGGCAATTCAGCGGTGCTGAACATGCTGCCGTCGAGGATCTTCCCCTTCATGACGGACTACCAGCTCTCTGCCGTGCCGCTGTTCATCTTTATGGCGGCGATCCTGGAGAAGGCGGGCATCATCGAGGAACTGTTCGATGTCGTTTACAAATGGCTCGGCGGACTGAAAGGCGGCCTCGCTTCGGCGACCGTCATCTCCTGCACGTTGCTTGCCGCAATGGTCGGCGTCGTCGGCGCGACCGAAGTGACCATGGGCATGATCGCGCTACCTGCAATGCTCAAACGCAATTACGACGCTAAGCTTGCCTGCGGCTCTCTGCTTGCCGGCGGCACGCTGGGGATTCTCATCCCGCCCTCGGTCATGGCGATCGTCTATGCGGTTGTGGCTCAACAATCGCTCGGCGAACTGCTGGTCGGCTCGGTTTTCCCGGGGCTTTTGTTGTCGAGCATGTATGTCGGGTATGTGACCCTCCGCTGCTACATCAATCCCGCCCTGGGACCAGCACTGCCGGTCGACGAGCGCGTAAGCTTCGTCGAAAAACTCAGGCTATTGCGCCGCACCATCTTGCCCATCCTGCTCATCATTCTCGTTCTCGGCGTCATCTTCCTCGGCATTGCGACGCCCGTTGAAGCGGCGGGTATCGGCACCTTCGGGGCCTTCATTGTCTGTGCGGCACACCGCCAGCTCACCTGGGACACCATTCGCGACGCTGGGATTGCCACGTTGAAGGCGACCGCCATGGTGATGTGGATCTTTTTCGGCGCCACCATGTTCGTTGGCTTCTTCATCCTCAAGGGCGGCCAGACATTCGTCTCCGATTCGATCCTCGGCACCGGCCTTGCGGCCTATGGCGTGCTCATCCTGATGATGGTGATCCTGTTCGTGCTCGGCATGTTTCTTGATTGGGTCGGCATCCTGCTTCTCACTGTGCCGATCTTCCTGCCGATACTGAAGGGCCTCCAGTTCGACGGGCTATTCGGCCTTCCGGGTGTGGCCTCCAGCGACGTGCCGCTCTGGTACGGCGTCATCTTCATGGTCAACATGCAGATGGCCTTCCTCAGCCCGCCTTTCGGCTATTCGCTGTTCTACCTAAAGAGCGTCGCCCCGCCGCAGATCACCATGGCCACGATCTTCCGGTCCGCCGTGCCCTTTCTGTTCCTGCAAGCCATCGGCGTCGGCCTGTGCATTGTATTTCCCGCAATCACGCTGTGGTTGCCCAAAATGGTGTATGTGGCCAATTAGCCGTGGATTTTCGATACGGCCAGTCCGGATCATCTGGCGTTCGGCTCAACTGGCAGAGCTGCCTGCCGAACCGAGGCTAACGCAGCTGCTCTGATTGGCGGAGACCTGTCTTAACACCAAGGGTGAGTTGAAACAGGTGTGCTACCTGCGCGAACCATCATGTGGATGGATTTATCGAGCCCGTGCGAGCATACTGCGCAATGCGTTCCTTTAACGAGGAATAAGCTGATGCGCCTAGGCACGAGAAGCGTTCCGATCGAGTACTACACACTCAGGATTGCTGGCCCCGCGGTTTCGCAATCAGGTGCTGAAAGCGCGATCATCGGCTACCTCGCAGACCGACCAATCTTTGGCTCAGTTACAGATTCCTCCGGCACTCACTATCGTTATGTTGGGCTTGCAGCACGTCTTCCTGACGGACGTTACGATATCGAATCGCTCTCCCCTGGTGAATGGATCGTCGATCCAGGATTGATCTATAGATCAGAAGCGGCGTTGCTCGAAACCGAGGGAAGCGGCAGCAAATCCGCAACGTTAGCGTCAACTCTTCACGGCTGGTGGTCTAACCAATGAAACTACCCATGCCGGAAATGGAAAGGGGTAGTGACGAGACTGTTTAGCAGATCGCCTTGCATTTTGGAACAACTGTCATTCAACAGAGAGGACAGGACGATGGCTGGGGAATCCAAAAAACACGAAGGGGGTGTCTTCTATCACACTCCCGGCTCTGAATATTTTGAAAAACGTGGGCTGAGGCGGCACGCCGGCGTCTTCTCGCTTTGGGCATTGGGCGTCGGTGCCGTTATCTCGGGCGACTTTTCGGGTTGGAACCTCGGCTTTGCCGTCGGCGGCTGGGGCGGCATGTTCGTCGGAACGGTGCTGATCGCCATCATGTATCTCGGCCTGACCTATTCGATTGCGGAGATGAGCCCTGCGCTGCCGCATACCGGCGGCGCCTATTCGTTCGCGCGCACCGCGTTCGGACCGTGGGGCGGCTTCATTACCGGCATTGCCGAGAACATCGAATACGTGCTCACCCCGGCAGTCGTGGTATATTTCATCGGCACCTACATGACGGCCATCACCGGCACGCCTGATGCTTGGCAGCCGATCTGGTGGTTTGCCGGCTACTTGGTCTTCGTCGGGTTAAACGTGCGTGGCGTGGCGCTTTCATTCGGGGTCACCGTCATTGTAACGCTCATTGCCTTGGCGATCCTGGCGTTCTTTTTCGTCAGCGCGCTTGCGTCGGGACAATTCGACTTCGCCAAGAACGCGATGAATATCGGAGTGGGACCCGACGGGGCTGCAGTCGCGCTGCCGGAGGGGAACGGGCCTTTCCTGCCGTTCGGGCTGCGAGGTATTTTCGCGGCGATGCCGTTTGCGGTGTGGCTATTCCTCGCCATTGAGCAATTGCCACTTGCCTCCGAGGAATCGGTGGATCCCAAGCGTGATATGCCCAAAGGCATCATGCTCGGCATGTTTACACTCCTGGTCACAGGGTTCCTGATCCTGATCATCAACCCGGCCCTGCCCGACGGATCCTTTGCCTACGGAACGTCGGGTGAGCCTATCCTTGACGGCTTCAGGGTCATCTACGGAGCAGGCTGGGCGAAGGTCCTCGCGCTGTTCGCAGTTGCAGGGCTGGTCGCCAGCTTCCACGCAATCATCTTCGCCTACGGACGGCAAATATATTCGCTGAGCCGCGCGGGCTACTTTCCGCATTTCCTGTCGGTAACCCATGGCGAGCACAAGACGCCCAACGTGGCGCTTGCCGCAGGATCGCTCGTGGGCTTCGTCGTGATGGTGGTGATCTGGTTTACCCAAGGCGGCGGGGCCGCCGGCACTTACATCGGCGGCACGCTCCTGAACATGGCTGTTTTTGGCGCTATGTTCTCGTATCTTCTGCAGGGGCTGACCTTCCTGCAACTGCGCCGTCGTTTCCCGAACATTGAACGGCCCTACAGGAGTCCCTTTGGAGTGCTGGGCGCGTGGCTGACCGTGATCATCGCCTTGATTACCATCGGCTTCCAGCTTACCGACCCGTTATACCGCCAGGGCATCATCGGAGTAGCAGTCTGGTATGCACTGGCGATCGTCTATTTCGGCGCCTATGGCCGCAGAACGCTGGTCTATTCGCCGGAGGAGGAATTCGCCGTCAAGCAGCGTGAAGGCACTGCCGCGTTATAGACTCGGCGTTGTCAGCATCCAAGGCACTGAAGAGCCGGGGCGACGCTTTAATCGGTACGCTTTGACAAATTCGTGCGGGTAACAGCGAGGTGTGGGGTTGAATGAGCTTCGAACTGGCGATGCTTGTAGCGAGTTGCGTGCTCTGTTTTGTCCAAATTATTCTCGCCTCTCATGCGGCTAGCCTACAGCGAGGCTATCATTGGACGGCCAGTGCTCGCGATGCGGAAGTCCCTCCGCTCACGGGGGTCGCAGGACGCCTCGAACGGTCACTTCGCAACTTTTTGGAGACATTCCCGGTGTTCGTGGCTGGAGTCTTCCTTGTGCATGCGCTCGGTCGTGAGAGCGGCCTGAGCGAATGGGGATCTGGTCTCTATTTTTCAGCCAGGCTGGCATATCTTCCGCTCTACGCCGCGGGGATTCCCCTGGTTCGCTCGCTCGTCTGGAATGTCGCATTCGTTGGAATTGTGCTGCTTTTGCTAGCGTCACTCCGGCCCGAGCTATAATGCCAACATAATGCGAGGGTCGCGCGTTTTTTCAGTCGCGCACATGCAAAATCTCGTCAACTTTCCAAGCGAGGGCATCAGTCGTTGTTTATTCTGAAGCTGTCTGCTTGGCGCTTTTCGATCTCGTAACTGAGCCAACGACAGAACATACCAATCACCGATGTCGCGGCTCCTGCGAGGAGACAAACCGTCAGCATGAGGTCTTTCGATGCATTCTGCCAGCTCACAATCGTCAGGAGAGCCACGCTGATCGTCGAAATCAGGTAGCCGGCCCCCTTTAGGAGGTGAAGCGAAGTCTTCCTCATGTTCGCACCTGGATAGGCTTGGAACTCTTCCAGCGCATGGAAAGTTCCTTTGCATAGGTGAGTGAGTGCCAAGTTTGGCGCAGGGCAACTGTTGGAATCCGATTTCAGCAGAATGGAAGCCAACAATGTTCGACGAGGCAGTCCGTAGGTCGCACATCACTCCGCGATCAGCATGACCTTGACGCTCTGTGAGCGGTCGGCGGCGAGACGGAAAGCATCGGGGGCGGAGGACAGGGCGTGCTCGGCGGTCACGAGCTTGAGGACGTCCACGTCGCCCCGCACGATGAGATCGACAGCCCGGCCGAACTCGACGCCGAAGCGGAAGGTGCCTTTGAGATCGATCTCCTTGGCCATCACCGCGTTGGCCGGCATCGGAATGTGGCCGCCGGGAAGATTTCCAACCTGGACCACCGTGCCGCCGCGCCGAACGCTGGCGATCGCAGCGGCAAGGCCCGCCGCGGTGCCTGAAACCTCGAACGCCACGTCGAGCGGCTTGTCGGCGGCGAGCGCCTGGAGCTCGGCGTCGCCGCGGGAAAGGTCGATCGTCCGGTCCGCGCCAAACCGGCGGGCGAAGGCGAGCGGGGCGGCTGATATGTCGGCAACGGTGAGTTCGCCGCAGCCGCCAAGCCTGGCCGCGAGCATGGTCAAGAGACCGATGGGGCCGGCACCGAACAGGATGACGTTGCGGCCCTTGATGTCGCCGGCCCGCGCGACGGCATGCAGACTGACCGCCAGTGGCTCGGCAAGTGCGGCCGCCTGGTAGGCCATATCAAGTGGAACCTTGAAACATTGCGCGGGCGTGGCGTCGAACAGACTGGCGAACCCGCCCTGCATATGCGGCGTCTTCGATGCCGAACCCATGAAATAGATGTTTTCGCAGAGATTGGCGCGGCCTTCGAGACATCGCGCGCAATGCCCGCACCAGCGCGACGGATTGACCGCGACGTGGTCGCCGACGCTGAGGCCAGGTGCCGCACCGTGAGTCTCGACGATCTCGCCAGCGACTTCGTGACCTAGGATCAGCGGCGAAGTAACAACGAAATCGCCGGTGCGGGCGTGGCGGAAATAATGCAGGTCGGAGCCGCAAATTCCGCCCGCGCCAAAGCGTACGCGCACCATCCCTGGCGCCAGCGGGCCGAGCGGATGTTCTACGACACGCAGGTCTTGCGGGCCGAACAATGTCGCCGCGATCGCCTGGCCGCTCACCGGATCAGTCCCATCTCAGTCGGCAGCCAGAGCGTGATGGCCGGTATGAAGGTGATCAGAAGCAGCGCCACGATAAGCGGCACCAACCAGGGCAGGATCGCCATGGTGGTGCGTTCGACCGAGAGCTTGGCGACGCGCGACAACACGAACAGCACCATGCCGAGCGGCGGGTGCAAAAGCCCGATCATCAGGTTAAGCGTCATGATCAACCCGAAATGCACCGGGTTGATACCGTAGACGGCGGCGACTGGCAGCAGGATCGGCACCAGAATGGTGATCGCGGCGATCGTATCGAGAAAGCAGCCGACCACCAGCATGAGGATGTTGACCAGGATCAGGAAGACCCACTTGTTTTCGGTGAGCGCGAAGATGAAGTTCGAAAACAGCTGTGCCGCCTGGCTGACGGTGAGCAGCCAGGCGAAGATCGACGCGGCGGTAACGATGAAGAGCACCGAAGCCGTCGTCTCGATCGTGTCGAAGCTGGCCTTGGCGAGCAAGCGCAGCGTCATCGTGCGGTAGCGTACCAGCCCGAGAAAAAGCGACCAGATCACGGCCGCCATCGCCGCTTCGGTCGGCGTGAACCAGCCCATCGTCATGCCGCCGATCAGGATGACCGGTGTCATCAGCGCCATGACCGCGGAGAAGTCAAAATACCAGTCCGCCACGATCAGCACCAGCAGCGCGATACCGACCGCGATGTTGATCGACAGGCCAAGCTGCACGAGCACATAGCAGGCAACCGGAAAGGCCGCCACCACCAGCACCTCGCCCGCCGCTTCGGCCAGCCGCCGAAACTCGAAGGGCGTGTCGGAGCCCCAGCCGCGCCTGTAGGCGAAGATGGCGACCGTGATCATCATCAGCACGGTCATGACCACGCCCGGCAGGATGCCGGCCATGAACAGCGCGCCAATCGAGACATTGGCCATCATGCCGTAGATGACGAAGGGCAGCGAGGGTGGAAAGATCGGTCCGAGCGTGGCGGAAGCGGCGGTTACCCCGACCGCGGCGTCGATCGGGTAGCCGTGATCCTTCATCGCCTTGATCTCGATGGTGCCGATGCCGGCGGCGTCGGCGAGCGCGGTGCCCGACATGCCGGAAAAGATCACCGATCCAATGATGTTGACCTGCGCCAGGCCGCCCTTCATCCAGCCGACCAGGGCAAGGGCGAAGGAATAGATGCGCCCCGTCACGCCGGCGATGTTCATGAGGTTGCCGGCAAGGATGAAGAACGGCACGGCAAGCAGCGGAAAGCTCTCCACCCCGGCAATCATGCGCTGGGCTGCGATGATATCGGGCGCGACGCCGTAGATGACGAGGTAAAGGATCGAGGCGGCCGCCATCGAAACGGCGACCGGCACGCCAATGAGCATCAGGACAATGAAACCTCCGACCAGAAGCAGCATCGCTCAGACCCCTGCCGTCTCGAACGCACCAGGACGCTCGAGCACTGAGTAGCCGCGCCTGTAATTGCCGATAAAGACCTGGATCGAGCGCAGAAGCATCAGTACGAAGCCGGCCAGGACGGCGTAGAAGAACCAGCGCCGCGGCAGGTTGACGGTGACCATGCGCTCATGCGCCACGATCGTGACGTAGCGCCACATAAGCCAGGATCCGTAGGCGAAGAATGCGATGCGGATAATATCGACGGCGAGCGCTAGCCAGCGGCCGACGCGCTCCGGCAGATAGTGGTAGAGCACGTCGACATGGATATGGCGCGAAAGGCGCACGCACATCGCGGCGCCGAGAAAGACGACGACGACGAGCGCGTTGATGGCGATCTCCTCGGTCCAGGCAAGACTGTTGTTGAGCGCATAACGGGTGAAGAACTGCAGGAAGACACAGCCGACCATGCCCCAGAACACGGCGAGCGTGATCCAGTCCTCGACGCCGTGGTCCGACAGGTCGACGTGTACCGGCACCTCCTCGAAGGCATGGGCGATCTCTTCGACGGTGATCTCGGTGTGGTGTTCCTCGGCCATGGCGGGGGCTCCCGAAGCTGGTGGATCGTCAAGGATTGGAAACGCCGTCCGGCGCAACGTGAAGCCGGACGGATGGGCAGGTTAAAGCGGCGAATCCGATTGCCGCTCTATCCTCGTGATGAGCATCCGATTTCCCGATGCCCTACTTGATGGCGCGGATCGCTTCCCAATCAGCCTTGTTGTAGCCGAACTCCTCGAAGGAGACCTTCTCCAGCACATTCTTCTCGAAATCGGCACGATCGACATCCGTCACGCTGATGCCGCGGTCCTTGAATACCTGCACCAGTTCCTTTTCTCGGGCGACGATCTTTGCCGTGGCGCGAGCGGCGGCCTCCTGCATCACCTCGGTGAAGATCTTCTTGTCCTCGTCGGAAAGCGAGGCCCAGCGCGACGCCGATACGATGGTGTTGAGATGATCGACGATATGGCCGGTGAGCACGATGTTCTTCTGCACCTCATAGAACTTCTTCGCCTCGATAGTGGTCAGCGGGTTCTCCTGGGCCTCGACCGTGCCGTTCTGCAGGGCCAGGTAGACCTCGGCGAAGGCAATCGGTGCGGTATTGGCACCGCAGGCACGCGGCATGGCGAGATAGGCCGGCACGTCGGGAACGCGCATTTTCAGGCCTTGCATGTCGGAGCATTTGGCGATTGGCCGGTTCGAGGTGGTCTGCCGCGTGCCATAATAGGTGGTGGCAGCGATATGATTGCCGGTCTTATCCTCGTAGCCCTTGGTCAGAGCCTTGTAGATGTCGCTCTTGGTGTATTTCAGCAGATGGTCGGCATCACGGAAAGTATAGGGGAAATAGGTGACGCCGATCGGCGGATATTCGCGTGCCGCGAAGCTCGATCCGGAAATGATGATGTCGACAGTGCCGAGCATCAGGCCCTGGTTGATGTCTGCTTCCTTGCCGAGTTGCGAGGCCGGATAAACGTCGATGGCGTAGCGGCCTTGGGTGCGCTTCTTGATCTCGTCGGCTGCCCAGACGGACTCGGTATGGAAAGGCTCCGACGTCTCGTAGACATGGGCCCATTTCAGCACCGTCTGAGCCGAGGCCGAAGCCATCGGCATGACGCTCGCGACGATCACACCCAGCAGAACTGCGTATTTTCTCAGCATCCTAATTCCTCCCTGTGGTCGTGTTGGCTTACTGGCTCCCCCGCCCGACTGCTAATCCAACGCTCTATTGCGTAACCTCCTTGGCTACGGCTCTTTCATCGAAATTGCGTGAGAACCTGATCTGCGACTGACGCAGATGATGTTGCATGGCAGCCTTGGCACGCTCGGGATCGCGCGCCGCAATCGCGTCGCGCACGGCACGATGCTCCCCGGCGGCGATTTGCCAGGACTCCTTGTTCTCGAAATAGGTGGAGAGGCGTTCGAAGTAAGGGTTCATGCGCTGGTCGAACAGCTCGCCGATGAAGCGCACCAGCACGGCGTTTTCGAGAATGCCCGCCACCGCCGTGTGGAATTCCCGGTCAAGCGCGATGGTCATTTTGTTCGGGTGGCGCATGGCCTCCATCCGGCGCAGCACGTCATCCAGCAGCTTGAGATCGGCCGGCCGAATATGGAGAGCGGCTTCGGCGGCGATCGCGCCTTCGACGAATTCGCGCGCGCGCAACAGCTCGAACGGACCTTCGTCCGTTGCCGCTTCGGATGCGGCGGCGTTCGGCGGATCCGTGACGTAGATGCCGGAGCCGACGCGAATGCGGATGCGACCTTCGACTTCCAGCGCGATCAGTGCTTCGCGCACTGTCGGACGAGAGATTCCCAACTGGTCGGCCAAATCCCGCTCGGTCGGCAGACGGTCGCCGACGGCAAACTCGCCGGAGTCGATCAGCTGCCTGAGCTGATCGGCGACCTGTCGATAGAGCCGACGCGGTTCAACCGCCTGGATCGGCATATCAGCCCAATCCTCTCTTCAGATATCGTTATGCCGACTGGCATATTGGTCTGACCTATTGACCACAGCCTAGACGGAGGATTGGGCGAGTCAAGAGCGACCAGCGTTGGACGCGACATTGTGATAGATAGTGGGGCGCAGGTCGCGTTTCGTGCCCAGCTGCGGGCCCGTTTAAGGGATATGAGAACCGACTCCCGGTGACGAGGCGCATTCTACCCGCAGCAAGATCAAAGAGATCGCGGCCGAGTTCCATGTCCTGCGCGGCCACGACCGTTTCAGCTTCGGCGATATAGCGACGGCGATCGGCACGACACGAGCCAACATCCACCATCACTTCGGCGCGTCCTCAATCGCAGATCGGCGTTAGGCCGCCTGACCGGTGAAAAGATCGTGGAACCGCTGCAGGTACAGCGGCCAGCCCTGATCGCTATCAACCCCACCGCGCACGCTCTCCCAGCCTTCGCCATGGCGCTCGAGATTCCGGTGCTCGATCTCAACCCTGGTTCGGTTCTCCGTCTCCGCCGTGAACCGGACTTCCCATTCGCTGGTCTTGTTCAGGTCGGTCTCAATCTGCCACCGCGGGCTGATATCCCAACTCAGAACCAGTCGGCTGGGCGGATCGTAAGCCAACACACGAGCCCAGCGGCACTCGCTGCCGTCCACGCCGCGATCGTAAACGTGACCCCCGACCCGGGGTTCAAAGATCGTCTCAGCAATGGGCATTGCGAGAAGATTGTGCTCGCGAGGTTTGAACCTGCCGAAATCCTCGGTGAAGACCTTGAAGGCTCGCGCGATAGGGGCCTCGACAACGACGGAGTGCCTTACAGGCGCGGGTGTAGGATGCTTGCTCATGCCTGATTCCTTCTTCGGAAGCTCGACGGCCAATTTGTAGCCCGCTAGGGTCTTGCTCCAGAACTGATCGACTTCCGCGCGCAGACTTGCCAGGCCGCCGGGGTCGATACGATATATGCGTTCCTTGCCCGAGCGCGTGTCGGCCACAAGCCCGGCATCCTTGAGTACCTTCAAGTGCTGAGAGACCGCCGGTCTGGTTACAGGCAGCACACGAGCAAGTCCGCTGACCGAACAAGGCCGTTCGACCAACAGTTCGAAGATCGTGCGCCTCGTCGAGTCTCCGAGCGCAGTCCAGTAGTTCGCGTTAGTGGCCACTAACGCAAACCTAAGGCGATGGGCCTGCCCTGTCAAGCTGGAGTGGTCGACGTTGCGGAACCTCAGTCCCGATCCGGGTCCGTCGGGTAAAAGGGAAACCGTGGTCAGGTTTCGGAAATGCTCATGCATCGGCAAGGCGCTGTCCGCATGGCACATGCGCCCAATCAGCCGGGGTCCGCCAATCTAACCATTTGTAATATGTATTGAAATTGGCGCACCCGACAGGATTCGAACCTGTGACCTCTGCCTTCGGAGGGCAGCGCTCTATCCAGCTGAGCTACGGGTGCTTCCCGGCGGGCCGGAAAACGAACCAGCCGGTGAACCGGCAAGTCACGGCTTCTTAGCGGAAGCGGGCGCGGGCTTCAACGGGCAATTGGGGATTGGCGCCGCGTCCCATGGTGCAGGTGGCCCTCTCACAGGTGCGGGCTTGTCGTGTATGGCGCTCCCCTTCTCCGTCTCGGCTTCGCCAAGCCACCTCCCCCACTTGGTGAGGGCGAGGAACCCAAGCCTGCCAGAGGCGAGCTTTGTGTGTGTGTCTGCAATAGCGGCGCGCTTCTTCCGATCATGCCTGCTGTGCATTCCCTCACCCCGTCGCCTCGCTCTTCACCACCCGCCTCCTCACTCGTCTTGCCGCCCGCTTCGGCTTCTTCGCGCCCGTCAGCTCATGCATGGCGTCGAGCTGCATCTGCTGCATTTCGGCCAGGCGGGTCCACTGGCGCGAGATGAGGTAGTCGAGCTTTTCGTGCAGATGGCGCACTTCGAGCTCGGCTTTGAGGTTGACGCGGTAGTCGTTGAAGGAGCGCAGGCGGTCCTTGGTCTCCTGACGCTTCTGGCTCATCATGATGATCGGAGCCTGGATGGCGGCAATGCAGGAGAGCAACAGGTTGAGCAGGATGAACGGATAGGGATCGAAGGCGCTACCCATGCCCGCGATCAGGTTGATGCCGATCCACACCAAAAGCACGCTGGCGAAGGAGATCAGGAACCACCAGCTGCCGCCGAAGGCCGCCATGGTGTCGGAGACGCGGTCGGCGAAGGAGCGGTGCTCCTCGAACTCCTCCTCGCTGTTTTCGGAAATCGTGTCCTGCCTTGCGATCGATTCCACCACCTGGCGGTCGAGCTCGGAGAATTCGCCGTGCTCCTGCTGGAGCAGTTCTTCCATGTAGCGCATGCGGTAGCGGCCGAGCTCGGCGCGGCTGATGCGGGCGCCGGTCGGCAGGTCCGGATGATCGGAGCGGATACGGTCGGCGAGGCTCGGGCGCAGATTGTCGATGCGCACCAGGTCGCGCTTGCGGAACTTGCGGCCCGATATCGCCGACGGTTTTTTCTTGGGCTTGCCGCGTGACGCGCCGGGGCCGGCCGGCTCGGAGTCCGGCACGTCGGGCGCTTCGAGGTGCTCGTCCAAACCCTGGTCGGCTTCAAGCCCGCCTGCCGTCGGCGCCTCGAAATATTCGCCGCCGCCGTCATTGTCCGCCGGCTTCTGCTCAGGTGCCTTGGGAAGGGTGCTCATGGTGCGGGCTCCTGCTGTCGCGATGGGAAAGACGATACGCCAATGTGGCGGCGCATAGCCACCGGCGCGCATGGGAATTTGACGTCCCGACTTGGTCATCCTGGGGCGAAGCGATGGGTGGGCCGTGACCTTAGCCGTGCCGTGCAGCGGAGCGGAAATTCTGCACCGCGGTACTTTGAAGTCGGGATCCTCAGGTCTCCGCGATGCCCGTGGATGACGAGTAGGGAGTGCTCCATCCCCTGCGGAGCGCCGCACAAGTCCTGCGGATTCCAGAACATTCCCTGGCGTCACGCCGCCTTATCATTCCCGCTCGAACATTGGTGCCCCGGCGGTCGCGTCCGCTCTCGTATTGGCGGTTCGTCGGAGCGCCCAACGACAAGGGAACGACGATGAAATTCATGCTGACCGACCGCAAATTGCACCCGCAGGCCGAGCCCGTCGCCGACGATTTCAGGAAAGGCGGCATCAGCCGCCGTGAATATCTGGCCCTCATGGCCGGCCTCGGCGTCAGCGCCGCCGGCGCGCTGGCGCTGGGCGGCCTCGCTCCCACTCCTGCCCGCGCCGCCGAACCCAAGCGCGGCGGCGTGCTGCGCGTCGCCATGAACGTCAAGGGCTTCAAGGATCCGCGCACCTTCGACGGCGTCGAAATGTCCAATGTCGCCCGCCACTGCAACGAATATTTGGTGCGCTGGAACACCGATTTCTCCTTCGAGCCCTGGCTGCTCGAAAGCTGGGAGATGAGCGACGACGCCAAGACGCTGACCCTGCACGTGCGCAAGGGCATTAACTGGTCGAACGGCGATGCCTTCAATTCAGACGATGTCGTCCACAATCTCACCCGCTGGTGCGAGGCCGGTGTCGCCGGCAATTCGGTGGCCGCGCGCATGGGCGCGCTGGTCGATGCCGGCACCAAGAAAGTGGTCGACGGCGGCATCGAGAAGGTCGACGATTTTACCATCAAGCTCAACCTACCCAAGCCGGACATTTCGCTGATCGCCGGCATGGCCGACTATCCCGCGCTGATCATGCACCGCTCCTATGACGGCGACGGTGACCCCATGAAGGCGCTGGCGATCACCACCGGTCCCTGCGAGCTGGTGAAGTGGGATGCCGAGACGGGCGCCGAGGTGAAGCGCAGGGACAAGCCGTGGTGGAAGGGCGAATTCTGGCTCGATGGCATCAAATGGGTCGATTACGGCTCGGATCCCAACGCCATGCTGTCGGCATTCGAATCCGGCGAGATCGACACCGACCACGAGACCGCTTCCGATGCCGTCTCGCAGACCGAGCAGATGGGCTTGAAAAATTCCGAGATCGCCACCGGCTCCACCATCGTCGCCCGCTTCAATGTCGGCAATCCGCCCTATGACGACGTTAGGGTGCGTCGTGCCGCCCAGCTTTCCGTCGACAATTACGCCGTGCTGACGCTCGGCCTCGGCGGCCTCCGCGGCAAGCCCGCCGACAATCACCATGTCGGCCCCATGCACCCCGAATATGCCGATATCGGCCCGGCCAAGCGCGATGTGGCGGGAGCCAGGAAGCTGCTGGCGGAGTCCGGCAAGGCGGACCATGAATACGACCTCATCTCCGTCGATGTCGAATGGCAAAAGAACACGGGCGACGCGATCGCGGCGCTGATGCGCGACGCGGGCCTGAAGGTCAAGCGCACCGTTCTGCCGGCCGCCACCTTCTGGAACGACTGGAGCAAATATCCCTTCTCCTGCACCGAATGGCTCGGCCGCCCGCTCGGCGTCCAGGTGCTGGCGCTCGCCTACAAATCGGGCGCCGCCTGGAACGAAAGCGCCTACGCCAACAAGGAGTTTGACGAGCTGCTCGACAAGGCGCTCGCAACGCCCGACGCCGCCCAGCGCAAGGAGATCATGGCCGGCATCGAGAAGAATCTGCGCGACTCAGGCATCATCATCCAACCCTACTGGCGCTCGGTCTACCGGACCTACCGCAACGGCGTCGAAGGCTGCGAACAGCACCAGGCGCTGGAACAGCACTTTGAGAAGGTTTGGCTGGAGGGGTGAGCCTAGCGCTGACCTGATTTCCTCGCCCCCACGAAAGTGGGGGAGAGGTGGCCCGGCGAAGCCGGGAGGGAGTGGGGGGACGCCCTCCGCGAAGTCAAAGCCGGCTGAAGATAAGGCGCGACTATTGCGTGCCCTCCAGGGCGGCGTTTTAAATGGTTGGCCAGCTGTCCAAAGCAACGCGATGGTCGGCGACGCGGATTACATCGCGCAATCTTCGACTAGTTCGACCGCCCGGCTGGACTAACAGGACTAGCTCACCCTGTCTTGGCGCTCTTTTCTGTCACGAACAGGCGCCTCTAGGAAGGTGATCAGTGACCGTTCCAGAATCTCGAGGTCTTTCGTTTCGCATTGCCAAACGACGAGAACGTCCCAGCCTTGTGCCTCCAAAGTGAGGCGAGCTATTTCGTCACGAGCTACGTTTTTCTCAAACTTTTCCTGCCAAAAACTCTGGTTTGATTTTGGCGATGTCGCCTTTCTGCAACCCGCATGCCTATGCCAAAAGCAACCGTGAATAAAAACGATCTTTCTTCGCGATTTTAGGACCAAGTCGGGCTTTCCAGGCATTCTTGGATGATGAAGGCGATACCTGTATCCCAAGCGATGTAAAAGCCGTCTAACAATCAATTCGGGAGTGGTATCTTTCCCGCGAATCCTCGACATCAACCACGATCTACGATTTGGACTCAGCCTATCCAACGCTATTCCGCCGCTATTGGGGTTGCCTGAACCCTTGAATACATCAGACTGAGTAGCGCCCTTGATACAAAGGGGGAAACGCTATTTCCGACCATTCTGAAACTATGCCAAGCGGTAGGATGGAATCGGAACCAATCGGGAAAGCCTTGAAGCCTTGCGGCCTCTCTCACAGTGATGACTCTGGGTTCGCTTGGGTGTAGAGGTCTGACAGCTTGATAGGAACCTTTGTCCGGGCCGGTTCCGGCTCTTATGGTTGGAGCCTGCCCCAGCCACGCTAGGCGAGGATAACGTCCGACAGGGTCGGTCGCACCCTGCGCAACTTGAGCAAAGCGCGCGGATATCTTGGGGTCATGAGCAATCTTACGATGGCCAGTAGTGGTACGATTTCCCTCACCGCGCATTTTGGCCGCGTATTCTGAAATCTTGTCACTTTCGCCGTAAGTCCACTGATCGAAGCCCTCGACTACGCCAGCGCAACTCGCGTCAGTCAAATCAGAAATTGCATCCCTTACTGTTGAGGGCGGCAGGCGTGATTTAGTGATAGCGTCCACGCTGACTGGATCCACCGAATTTTTATCATAGCCAATCACAAAAATTCGGACCCTGCGGGTTGCAGCCCCATGGTCAGCAGCGTCAATTACCACAGGCCCGACTATTTCATAGTGGGAAGACGCCCTTTCTAGGCAGGCGTCAAGCAAGGGCCGGTTCTTTGGAAACAACAGGCCGCGAACGTTTTCCATAACGAAGAAGCGGGGCCTCGCTTCCATCACTATCCTGAAGAACGCCCAAAGCAGTTCGCGCCGAGGGTCTTCAGGATCCAGACGACCGATTGAGCTGAAACCTTGACAGGGCGGCCCCCCAACGATCCCATCGATCGGCTGCCCACCTGCCGCCTCGAGCACATCGCCGCCACTCATCGAATGAAGGTTGCTAAGAAGGAGTTTTCCACTGTTAAAATTCAGGCGATGCGAACTGGTCAGGATTGGATCTATATCGACGGACAACGGCACGGCAAATCCGGCTTCTCGTGCGCCCAAGCCCAAGCCCGAGCATCCGCAGAATAAGTCGACGATCCGTGGCCTGGACATATATGTGGAATTCATAAGCTTGATCAGCACTCTTGAGTAGCGTTAGACTAAGGCCCTTGAGGGGGCAAACAATGACCGAGGCGGCGCCGATTGACGCCATGCCGACGAAGCAGTTTTTCGTCGACATGTTAATACGAGATATACCGCTGGAGCGAGCGGTTCTTGACTTAGTTGACAATTGCATCGATGGCGCAAAGCGCCTCAGAGAACCGGCTGAACTCGATTTCTCTGGTCTGTGGGTCAAAATAGTTCTCAATGAACAATCGTTTGTGATCGAGGATAATTGCGGCGGCTTCGATATAGCGACCGCTCGCGACTATGCATTTCGTTTTGGGCGCCCAAAAGAAGCGCGGGTTACCCCATTTTCGATAGGCCAATTTGGCGTCGGAATGAAGCGCGCTCTTTTCAAATTCGGCAGAGAGTTTTCGATTCTATCAAAGACCCAAGACGAAAGCTGGTCGGTGAAGGTCAACGTGGACCTGTGGGAAAATGGACCAAGTTGGACGTTCGATTTCCTGACTTCTGACACCAACGCAAAGATACCGGAATCGGAATGGGGAACAAAGATCGAAGTTAGTCGGCTACGCCCCGAGGTATCGTCCAGATTCTCCACGCAGTGGTTCCAAAACCAACTATCGGAACTTATACGTGTCCATCAAAGGCAGTTTATAGCAAAGGGGTTAGAAATTCGGCTAGGTGGTGTAGCGCTTACTGCAGTAGACTTAAACTTCCTGACTGGAACGGTGACCCCTTCACTTGAAGAATATGAGGAAGTTTTTGATGGGGTTACAGTCAAAGTCAAGATTGTGGCTGGAGTAGGATATTCGTCTCCTCAGACATCCGGGTGGTATGTTGTCTGCAACGGTAGGGTGGTTATAGCAGCAGATAGAAGCGGTGAAACCGGCTGGGGCCGTGCTACTCCAGATAACCGAGATGTTCCAAAATTTCACAACCAGTTCGCACGCTTTCGCGGAATAATCTATTTTGATTGCACTTCTGCAGAACTGTTGCCTTGGAACACAACGAAAACGGGAATTGATGCAGACTCTCCCCTGTGGCAGCGTGCACTGGAGAAGATGATCACCAGTACTCGAACCGTGATTGATTTTTTAAACGACCTCGACAACGAGGCGTCCGACCAGGGCTCAGCTGGCCCGCTATCAAAGGCTCTGGCATCCGCTACGCCAATCCAAGCTGATCGAGTGACACAGAAGGCCACATTCAAAGCTCCCGACAAAGAGAAATTCTCGGGGCCAGTAATGAAACGGATCACATATTCTCGACCGGAGGCCCAACTACTTTCTTTGATGACTGCACTCGGGTTAAGCACAGCCAAAGCCGTGGGCGAACAAACATTTGATACCGTCTATCGGGACAAAGTAATCTGAAATGGCTGCAAGCTACCGCTCGATCGATTATAGCCTTAGACCAGGAAAATACGCCGAACGACGTATGATATCAGAGGCCATCGGCAAAGTTCATCCTTTTGGGGCCGTTAAAAGTTATAGATATATCGGTATGGGATCCCTTTGGTTTTCAGACTTTTCGCATTTTCATAAATCGCTAGGGATAGTCGATATGATCTCTATTGAGCGCGAGGTGGCTCATAAGCCGCGTTTCGAGTTCAATAAGCCGCTTGCATGCATACAACTGATCTTTAAAGACACCGCTGTAGCACTACCATCTTTGGATTGGACAGTACGAGCGATAACATGGCTCGACTATGACGACCGTCTGACTAAAGACATGCTTGAGGATACACGTGTAGTTGCTAGCAATGCCTGCCCCGGATCCGTTTTCGTCGTTTCTATTCAGGTAGAGGGCCCGCCCGTTTTCACCGCTCTGGATGATGATGGGGAAGAGGTGATCCGGGAAGTAGCGTCGGTGCAAGAACTTCGAGACAATTTCGGCGCTGGGCCAGTTCCAGCAGAAGCATTGGATTCGGACTTGCGCGGCTGGGCAAACGCAAAGCTCATTCGGCAGATGGTTAAGTCAACGATTGCAGCCGCTCTAGCAGCAAGAAATGTCGGCCGGCCTATTGATCAAAAGATTGAATTCGAGCAATTCGCCGCGTTTGAATACGCCGACGGAGCTAAGATGACCACCGTATGCGGCATCTTCGTCGACAGCGGGCAAAGAAATTTACTATCTTCCCGCGGTTTTAACGAGCTTAGTTTTTACAGGGCTGACGACGACGCAACCCGACTGGTCGTGCCAATATTGACACAGAGAGAGATGCGTCTGCTTGAAACCCGTTTGCCCGGAGATATCTCCCCCGCCCTTGGCGGAAATATAGTGCCGGGACGAGACGCAGAAGCATTTGCAAATCTCTATAGGTATCTTCCAAGCTTTGCTTCTCTCGAGGGCTAGCTCCTCAATCCCCCATCTTAAGCGCCTGAATAAACGCCTCCTGGGGAATATCCACCTTCCCAAACTGCCGCATCCGCTTCTTGCCTTCTTTCTGCTTGTCCAGCAGCTTGCGCTTGCGCGAGACGTCGCCGCCGTAGCATTTGGCGGTCACGTCCTTGCGCAGCGCCGAGATGGTTTCGCGGGCGATGACCTTGCCGCCGATGGCGGCCTGGATCGGGATCTTGAACAGATGGTGCGGGATCAGCTCCTTGAGCTTCTCGCACATCTGCCTTCCGCGCTTTTCCGCCGCCGTGCGGTGCACCAGCATCGACAGCGCGTCGACCGGCTCCTCATTGACCAGGATCGACATTTTTACCAGGTCGCCTTCCTTGTAGTCGGTCAAATGATAGTCGAAGGAGGCGTAGCCCTTGGAGATCGACTTCAGCCGGTCATAAAAATCGAAGACGACTTCATTGAGCGGCAGATCGTAAGTCAGCATGGCGCGCTTGCCGACATAGGAGAGGTCGGCCTGGACGCCGCGCCGGTCCTGGCAAAGCTTCAGGATGCCGCCGAGATAGTCGTCGGGGGTCAAAATAGTGGCGCGGATCCACGGCTCCTCGATGGCGGAGATTTTCACCACGTCGGGCATGTCGGCCGGGTTGTGCAATTCCTTCATCGAGCCGTCGTTGAGGAGCAGGCGATAGACCACGCTCGGCGCCGTGGCGATCAGGTCGAGGTTGAATTCGCGCTCCAGCCGCTCCTGGATGATTTCGAGATGCAGCAGCCCAAGGAAGCCGCAGCGATAGCCGAAGCCGAGCGCCGCACTGGTTTCCATCTCGAAGGAGAAGGAGGCGTCGTTGAGGCGCAATTTGCCGACCGCGGCGCGCAGATCCTCGAAATCGGCGGCGTCGACCGGGAACAGGCCGCAGAACACCACCGGCTGCGCCGGCTTGAAGCCGGGCAGGGCCTGCGCGGTCGTGCGCTTGTCCTCGGTGATGGTGTCGCCGACGCGGGTGTCGGCCACTTCCTTGATCGAGCCGGTGAAGAAGCCGAACTCGCCGGGGCCGAGCTCGTCGACATTGATGCGGGCAGGGGTGAACACGCCGGTGCGCTCGACCAGGTACTTGGCGCCGGTGCCCATCATGCGGATGGTCTGGCCCTTCTTCAGCACGCCGTCGATGACGCGCACCAGCACGATGACGCCGAGATAGGCGTCGTACCAGCTATCGACCAGCATCGCCTTCAAGGGGGCGGTCGCGTCGCCTTCGCGCGGCGGCGGCAATTGGTGGACGATGGCTTCCAGCACGTCGGGAATGCCCAAGCCGGTCTTGGCCGAGATCAGCACTGCGTTGGAAGCGTCGATGCCGATCACCTCCTCGACCTGCTCGCGGATGCGCTCCGGCTCGGCGGCCGGCAGGTCGACCTTGTTCAGCACCACGACGATCTCGTGGTTGTTGTCGATCGCCTGGTAGACATTGGCCAGCGTCTGCGCCTCGACGCCCTGGGAAGCGTCGACGACCAGCAGCGAGCCCTCGCAGGCGGCGAGCGACCGCGACACTTCATAGGCGAAGTCGACATGGCCGGGCGTGTCGATCAGATTGAGGATATAGTCCTCGCCATTGTTGGCACGGTACTTCAGCCGCACGGTCTGCGCCTTGATGGTGATGCCGCGCTCGCGCTCGATGTCCATCGAGTCCAGCACCTGCTCCTTCATGTCGCGCAGCTCCAGCCCGCCGGTGGACTGGATCAGCCGGTCGGCAAGCGTCGATTTGCCATGGTCGATATGGGCGACGATGGAGAAATTGCGGATGTGGTCGAGGGGCGTGCTCATGCGGCGGCTTTAGCAGGGGCGGCCAGCGGCGGCAAGGCTTGCGGCGCAAGGCCCGCCTTGGCCAACACAAAGCGATGAGCCAGCCCAAAAACCAACCTCGGCATGGGCAGGGATACGCGACCCTCGACGATCACAAACCGGTGAGCGCTGTAACGAAGCCGGTGCCGGCGGCGAAGTGGGGACATGACGGGCGCGCCGCGCCGTTACTCCATGGAGCAAGTCGATGTCGGGATCCAGGCGCAGCACGCGCATCGCACTGTCCGTAGCGCTGGCGCTCGCGGGTTCGCTCGGTGCCGCGGCCGCTCAGCCGCTCACCGTGGTCGAGCTGTTCACCAGCCAGGGCTGCTCGTCCTGCCCGCCAGCCAACGCCAATCTGATCAAGGTCAAGGACCAGCCCGGCGTATTGGCGCTGTCCTTCAACGTCACCTACTGGGATTATCTCGGCTGGAAGGACATTTTCGGCAAGCAGGAATTCACCCAGCGCCAGGTTTCCTACGAGCCGCCGCTCGGCCATGACGGGCCGTTCACGCCGCAAGTGGTGGTCAATGGCCATGCCGATGTCGTCGGCGCCGCACCCGGCGAGATCGAACATCTGATCGCGGCAAGCGGCCAGGTCAGCGGCCCATCGCTGTCGCTCGACGGCGGCAAGGCCAGCATAGGCGCTGGCGCCGCACCCGGCGGCAAGGCCGATGTCTGGCTGGTGCGCTATGCCAAGGGCGTCGTCCAGGTGCCGGTGGCGCGCGGCGAAAACAGCGGCCGCACCTTGCCGCACGCCAATGTCGTGCACGCGCTGACGAAGCTCGGCAGCTGGACCGGCGGCGCCACGGCCTATCCGCTGCCCGCCGCCTCCGGCGGCCTCAGCACCGCCGTGCTGGTGCAATCGCCGGGTGGCGGCCCGATCCTGGCCGCCGCCACAGACTGAATTCGCAGGATCTGCGCTGAATTGCGCAAACGCCGCGTGAGGTCCGCGAGAATCCGGCAGCCGACAGGGCGCACACCATCATCCTCCATCCAACACCCCCCGGGAGACAATCATGACCTTCCTTTCCCGCCTGACGCTGCCCGCGCTCGCCTTTGCCTTGTGCTCGACGGCGCTGTTGGCCGGCGGCATTGCCCGCGCCGACGACGCCACCAACGCCATGAAACCCGCCGCCAATGCGATGAAGCCTGCGCCGGATGCAATGAAACCGGCAACGGATGCGATGAAGCCGGCCGATCCGATGGCCACCAACGCCATGAAGCCCGCGGTGGACGCAATGAAACCGACGGCGGACGCGATGGCTCCGGCCAACTAGCTGGCCGTCAATGCCGCACGCGAATGCGAGGCGCCGCAGCAACTCATGGCGCCCCCGTACGTGATCCAATAGACTGATCCCAATGGAAGCCACAGGAGAGCAACCATGACCGACATCAAATCTTCCAAACGTTCGACCGGCTTTGTTCGGGGCGCGCTGGCCGCCGCCGCCCTCGCCGTCACAGGCGCCGCCTTCTGGCTCACCCCCGCCGTTTCCGCCGAGGACGCGGTGGTGACCCCGCCGCCGGCGATGGATGAGAAGGCAGTCGCAGGCAGCGAAAAGGCAATCTTCGCCGGCGGTTGTTTCTGGGGCGTGCAGGGCGTGTTCCAGCACGTCAAGGGCGTCAGCAAGGCCGTCTCCGGCTATACTGGCGGCGACAAGGATTCAGCAGTCTATGAAACGGTCGGCACCGGCCGCACCGGCCATGCCGAATCCGTCGAGATCACCTACGACCCTTCTAAGGTCACCTACGGCCAGCTGCTGCAGGTCTATTTCTCGGTCGCCCACAACCCGACCCAGCTGAACTACCAGGGGCCGGACTCAGGCACGCAGTACCGCTCGACGATTTTTGCCGAGAACGACGCGCAGAAGAAGATCGCGCAGAGCTACATCGCCCAGCTCGAGCAGGCCAAGGTGTTCCCGAAACCCATCGTCACCACGCTGGAGACCGGCAAGACCTTCTATCCGGCCGAAAACTACCATCAGGACTTTTTGACGCTGAACCCGACCTATCCCTACATCGTCTACAACGACCTGCCCAAGGTGGCGAACCTGAAGCAACTGTTCCCGGCGCTGTACAGCGAGAAGCCGGTGCTGGTGCTTTCGGCGAGCAACTGACGAGGTTTATCTCCCCCCTCGAGGGGGAGATGGCCGGCAGGCCAGAGGGAGTCGGTCCGACCGGGCGCGGCCTCCTGCGGCAGATGAAGGGCCTCCTGCGGCAGATGAAGGTTGGCACTCCACGTCCGGCGACCCCCTCTGTCGCCTTCGGCGACATCTCCCCCTCGAGGGGGGAGATTGCAGGCACACCTCAATCGTAAGTCAGGTCGGTCGCCTTGCCGCCGAACACCCGGTAGGCATAGAACGAATAGAAGATGATGATGGGCAGCACGACCACGGTGCCAGCCAGGATGATGGCCAGGCTTTCGGGTGCCGAGGCCGCCTGCCAGATGGTCAGGCGATCAGGCACCACGAACGGGTAGAACGACCAGGCGAGACCGGCAAAGCCGAGCGCGAAGATGGTGGCCAGCGCCAGGAACGGCGTCAGCGCATGACGGTCGTCGGGCTTCGGCAGGTGGAAGGTCTGCCGCCACAGCCACAGGAACAGCAGCGCCGACAGAATCGGCAGCGGCGACAGATAGAGCATCGAGGGCCAGACGAACCATTTGTCGAAGATGCGCGGACTGGCGAACGGTGTCGCCAGCGACACGGCGGCCATGCCGAGCGCGGTCAGCACCAATGTGGTGCGCAGCCAGCGCACCGCCTTCTTCTGCAACTCGCCTTCGGTCTTGTAGATGACCCATGCCGCACCCATCGCCGCGTAAGCGGCGGCCAGGCAGAACGCCACCAGCACGCCGAACGCCACGCCGCCAGGGCCGACATCGAGGCCGAGCACATAGACGCCCAGCATGTATCCCTGCGCCAGCGAGGCGATGAGCGAGCCAAGGAAGAAAATACGGTTCCAACGGTGCTTGCGTTCGGTCGGCACCTTGGCGCGGAAATCGAAGGCGACGCCGCGCAGGATAAGCCCGACCAGAAGCACGAAAACGGGAATGTAGAGCGCTGTCAAAATGACGCCATGCGCCAGCGGGAAGGCGACCAGCAGCAGGCCGACCGCCAGTACCAGCCAGGTCTCGTTGGCGTCCCAGAACGGGCCGATGGCTGCGATCATCGTGTCCTGCTCTGCATCTTCCGCCGCGGCGAACAGGATGCCGATGCCCAGATCGAAACCATCGAGGATGACGTAAATCAGAATGGCGAGGCCCATCAGGCCGGCGAAGATGAGGGGGAGCAGGGTCGGCCAGTCATAGGTCATCTTTCTCTCCTACTCGCCAGCCGCCGGCTGCGACATCGGTCTGTTGAGCACGCCCGGCAGTGGCGAGGTGTCGCCGTCCTTGGCCGCCTTCAGCGCCAGGTGGACCAGAACGCCGAGATAGGCGATCAGCAAAAGCACGTAGAGAATGAGATAGGTCGCCAGCGTCAGCGCGACATGGCTGCCCGCCACCGGGCCGACGGCATCGGCGGTCCTCAGCACGCCCGTCACCAGCCACGGCTGGCGGCCGATCTCGGTGGTGTACCAGCCGGCCAGCGTCGCCAGCCAGCCCGACAGCGCCATCGGCACCATCAGCAAGGCGAGCGGCTTCGGCAGGCCGTGGCGGCGCTTGAGAAAGAAGGCCGCCGACCACGACACGAGGAGCATCAGGATGCCGGTCCCGACCATGATGCGAAAACCCCAGAACACCGGGAACACCGGCGGATGGTTGCCCGGAAAATCGTTCAGCCCAGGCACCACGCCGCTGGTGCTGTGCCGCAGCACCAGGCTGGCCCCATCGGGGATGGCGAGTTCGAACCTGTTTTCCTTCGCCGCCTCGTCAGGCAGGGCGAACAGAACCAGCGGCACGTTGGGACCGGTGTTCCAATTGGCTTCCATGGCGGCGATCTTCTGCGGCTGATGCTCCAGCGTGTTCAGCCCATGCTGGTCGCCGGCGAAGATCTGGATCGGGATCAGGATGGCGGCGGTGAAGACGCCGGTGCGCAGCGCCTTCCACATCGATTCCGAGCGGTCGCCATAGAGGTAACGCAGCGCCGACAGGCCGGCGATCAGGAACGACACCGTCAGGCCGGAGGCGAGCAGCATGTGCACCAGCCGGTAAGGCATGGACGGATTGAAGATGATCGCCCACCAGTCGACGGCATGCGCCACGCCGTCCCGTATCTCGAAGCCGGCCGGCGTTTGCATCCAGGAATTGAGCGCGATGATCCAGAAGGCCGAGACGGTGGTGCCGCCCGCCACCAGCACCGTCGCCAGCGTATGGATCCGGTTGGAGACGCGGCGGAAGCCGAACAGCATGATGCCGAGGAACGCCGCTTCGAGGAAGAAGGCGGTCAAGATCTCGTAAGCCAGCAGCGGCCCGGCGATGTTGCCGACCTTTTCCATATAGCCCGGCCAGTTGGTGCCGAACTGGAAGCTCATGGTGACGCCGGAAACAACGCCCATGGCGAAGGACAGCGCGAACACCTTCACCCAGGTGAAATAGGCCCGCATCCAGGCGGAATCGTTGGTCGCATTGTAGCGCAGCTTGAAGAACAGCAGCACCCAGCCAAGCGCAATGGTGATCGTCGGAAACAATATATGGAACGAAATATTCGCGCCGAATTGCATGCGCGACAATATGAGCGGGTCCATGGTGGGCTCCGGCTGCTTCTAATGTTTTAAAACAATAATCCCGGCGCCGATCGAGGTCAAAGCGGCGTCCCGCCGCGAGGCGGAACGCCGCAGCGCTCGGCCAAGATGACGCATGCGTGCCGCGCTGACCTCTATTTGTCTTTTATCCATGGCAACGGCCGACCTGCGTCGATTGTCGAGAACTGTCAGCAACGGCATTGACTTCCGGTTGCAGGCAACGACATTCGGCCTATATCAAGGGACCTCTTTCAAGCAGCCGTTTTCAGCCATGCCTTCCATTCTGTCCATTTCCGGGGTCTCCAAGACCTACGCCACCGGCTTCACGGCGCTGAAGCAGGTCGATCTCGACATCCGGCGCGGCGAGATCTTCGCGTTGCTGGGGCCGAACGGCGCCGGCAAGACGACGCTGATCTCGATCGTCTGCGGCATCGTCAACCGCTCGTCGGGCACGGTCACCGTGGACGGCCACGACATCAACAAGGATTACCGTGCCGCGCGCAGCCTGATCGGCCTGGTGCCGCAGGAGCTGACCATCGACGCTTTCGAGAGCGTCTGGGCGACCGTAAACTACAGCCGCGGCCTGTTCGGCAAGCCGGCCAACCCGGCCTTTGTCGAGAAGGTGCTTCGCGACCTGTCGCTGTGGGACAAGAAGGACGCCAAGGCGATCACCCTGTCGGGTGGCATGAAGCGGCGGCTGATGATCGCCAAGGCTCTGTCGCATGAGCCGCGCATCCTGTTCCTCGACGAGCCGACCGCCGGTGTCGACGTCGAGCTGCGCCAGGATATGTGGGCAATGGTGCGCCGGCTGCGCGAGGACGGCGTCACCATCATCCTCACCACCCATTATATCGAGGAAGCCGAGGCCATGGCCGACCGCGTCGGCGTCATCAATCGTGGCGAGCTCGTCCTCGTCGAGGACAAGGCCGAACTGATGCGCAAGCTTGGCCGCAAGCGGCTGGTGCTGGAACTGCGCAGCCCGCTGACGGCCATTCCGGAAGCCTTCTCGAACTACGCGCTGGAACTGTCGCCGGATGGCGGGCAGCTGACCTATACCTATGACAACCAGGCCGAGCGCCCCGGCGTCGCCTCGCTCATCCGCGATCTCGAGGCCGGCGGCATCCAGTTCCGCGACATCGACACGCAAAACAGCTCGCTCGAGGAGATCTTCGTCAATCTGGTGAGGAGAGAGGCATGAACCCGCGCGCGGTCATGAATCTTCGTGCGGTATGGGCGATCTACCGGATGGAAATGGCACGCGCCTTTCGCACCGTGCTTCAAAGCATAGTCTCGCCGGTCATCTCGACATCGCTCTATTTCGTCGTCTTCGGCTCGGCCATCGGCTCGCGCATCACCGAGATCGACGGCATCAGCTACGGCGCCTTCATCGTGCCGGGGCTGATCATGCTGTCGCTTCTGACGCAGTCGATCTCCAACGCCTCCTTTGCCATCTACTTCCCGAAATTCGTCGGCTCGATCTACGAGCTTCTGTCGGCGCCGGTTTCCTATCTGGAGATCGTCATCGCCTATGTCGGCGGTGCGGCGACCAAGTCGATCATCCTCGGCCTGATCATCCTGGCCACCGCCTCGCTGTTCGTGCCGCTCCACATCGAACATCCGTTCTGGATGCTCGCCTTCCTGGTCTTGACGGCGATGACATTCAGCCTGTTCGGTTTCATCATAGGCATCTGGGCGAAGAGCTTCGAGCAGCTGCAGCTGGTGCCGCTGTTGATCATCACGCCGCTGACCTTCCTAGGCGGCAGCTTCTATTCGATCAACATGCTGCCCGGCGTCTGGCGCACGGTGACGCTGTTCAATCCGGTCGTCTATCTGATCAGCGGTTTCCGCTGGAGCTTTTACGGCAAGTCCGATGTCTCGGTCGGCATCAGCCTCGGCATGACTGTCGTGTTCCTGGCTGTCTGCATAACGATCGTGGCGTGGATATTCAGGACCGGTTACCGGCTAAGGAACTGACGGATCGGCCGAGCGCTAAGCGCTACGCGGCTGCCTTCCTGCTCGCCGGCGGATCCCCTAAACGGCCTTGACCAACCGCAGCAGCCCCAGCATCTCGACATATGTCCCCTTGCGGAAGGCGATATAGGTCGGCTCCTCGACGCTATGGAAGCGGCGCTTGAACGCCGCCTGACCCTGCAGGTTGAACCTGCGGCGGTTCACCCATGGCGAATCATAGGCGCGCTGGAAGGTATTGCGCCAGAAGTCGCTTTCGGCAAATCCGCTTGGTCCGATGTCGACCAGCGGCGACAGGCCGAGCGTGACCACCGAGATGCCTTCCTCGCGAAAACGATCGACGGCGAATTTGGTCAGTCCGATCTCGGCATGCGGCGAGGCGTCGATATGCTTGCGCTTGAAGGCGGTGGTGTAGCCGATGACCTTGCCGTCGGCAAACAGAGGGTCGAAGTCGAGCAGGGCGATCAGGTCGCCGTCCGGACCGTGCAGGACGAAGCGGCGCATATCGGTGCCGAGATGATCGGCGAACGGACGGTTGAGAAAGCCCATCTCCCAGCGCTTGACGATACGGTCGCCGCGCCAGTTCTCGGACAACCGGGCGATCTCGTCGAGGCAGATCGTGCGCTTGTCCTCTTCGAACGAAAACCCCTTCTTCGACAGCCAGCGCTCGGAATAGCGCACGGTCTCGTTGCGCTTGCCGGAAAAATCATGCTCGGGCAGGATGAGGCGGGTGTCGATGCCCAGCCGGTTGATCTTGTAGCCGAGCCCAGCCAGCACGCGTGCCGTCTGCTCACCGATCTGCACGAACCACGGGTCGCCGGCGCTCTCGACAAAGCGTCTGATATAGTCGGGCCTACGGGCCGGAGCCGTCACCGGGTCGCCAAGCGCGAAATGATGCTTCATCTTGGTGCCGAAGGCGATATAGCCGTCCGCGTCGCCGAAATAGGAGAGCTTGCCCTGCACGGCGGTGGAATAGGCGAGCGAGAAGTCGCCATGGCGACGCACCAGCGCCAGGCGTTCGACATGCGTCAGCGCCAGGCGCTCGACCTTGGGCGAGGCACCCTCGAGGACTTTGTCGAAATAGACTCGCAAGGAGGGCATGGTCGAGATTCCGCGTGCCGTCTATGGCGCGACGTGCCGGTGGACACGCAAGACACGCCATCGCGCCTTGATTTCTCGCAGGAAGCCGAACGCCGATTGCTGGTTTCCTGCGTCGGTAACGAGATCCCCAGCCCCAGACCTCGAATCAATCACATTGCCGCGACCTGATTATCGCCGATGCCGCTGATATGCCATATAGGGGCTGCATGTATTCGGACAAAACCGCCATCCCACCCTATGCCATTGTTTTGGCGACATTTTCATAGCACCGTGTTTGCGCTAGGCGGCGGGCATGCTCCGGAGCGCAAGCGCGACCCGGCGCCGCTCTCGAAAAACAGGAGCGATTTGCTGTATGGGTTCTGCGCGAGTTTCTACAGCGTCCTGCGAACCTTGCGGGGCGAAGGTCGAATGAAGGTTCAAGGGCGAATGGCTGACACGACACTCAGGCTGGAGGTGGACCTGCCGATAAGCATCGAGCCTGCGATCGTCATCGGCGCGGGTGCTGCCGGGCTGGCAGCGGCGCAGGCATTGATCCGGGCCGGAGTGCCGGCGACGATCCTGGAAAAGGAGAGCCGGCTGGCCGAGCCCTGGCATCGGCGGCATCAGCAACTGCGCCTCAACACCCACCGCGATCTCTCCGCACTCCCCGGCCTTGCCTATCCCGCGGGCACTCCCGCGTTTCCGGACAGAGCGGCCGTCATCCGCCACATGAACGATTTCAGGGAAGCGAACCGTCTGCCGGTGCAGTTCGGCGTCGTGGTCAAGGAAATCGCGTTCAAGGGCGATCACTGGGCCTTGTCGACCAGCGGGGAACCGCGCTTGGCGCGACACGTCGTCATCGCCACCGGGCGCGACAAGCAGGCGTTCATTCCCGAATGGGAAGGGATGAAGGTTTTCGCCGGACGGGTCATCCATTCCGCGGACTTCGGTGACATGAAGAACTATGCGGGTAAGAAAGTACTGGTCGTGGGCGCCGGCAATTCTGGCTTCGACGCGCTCAACCATCTGGCCGGCGTCGACACGGCCGCCCTCTGGCTTTCGGCACGCAACGGCCCCGCTTTGCTCCCCAAGCGCATCGCCAAGGTCGCCGTGCACCGGCTTTCGCCGTTCATGGCGCGCTTGCCTTTGCGTGTCGCCGATGCGGTGATCGCCATCACACAACGTCTCGTTTTTGGCGACCTGACCAAATTCGGCATGCCGCCCGCGCCGACGGGCGGCGCCAGCCGCCTGATCACGGACTATACCGCGATCGCCGCCGACGAGGGAGCCGTCAGCGCCATCAAATCAGGCAAGATCACCGTGGTGCCATCAATACGGGAGTTCACCCGCGACGGCGTGATCCTGGCCAATGGCAGCCTGATCGATCCCGACATTGTCATTGCCGCGACAGGCTACCGCACTGGGCTGGAGCAGATGGTCGGTCATCTCGGCGTGCTCGACGGCAAGGGCGTCCCGCTCTTCAATGGCGGCCAAGCCGACCCGAAACTCCCCGGTCTGTGGTTCACCGGCATGCGGCCGAGCATCCGCGGCTGCTTCGCCAATGCCAGCATTTTGGCAAAGGCGATTGCCAGGGAGATTGCCGGTTCCGGCCTTAAGCAGTCTGGCGCTTGACGCTAATCGATGCCCGGCTTTCTTCCGTCACAACACGGGCAGAAGTGCCTGGCAGGACAATGAGGGGCAGCGCCAGCGTCGACAGGTGGGTGTCTTCAGCGCTGGCGCAAACCGTGGGCAGATTCACCAATGCCGCTCCCTCGGATCGCACCGGGATCAAACCGCGATTTTGCCGCCCCCCTGTTTGGTGATGGCGACTACCGCCGGCCGCACCGGCATGTCGGGCTTGAAGTCCGGCCAACGGGTTGACAGGTCCTCATAATAGGACGGGCGGCCGAATGCCTCCCAGTCCTCGCCGCCGTCGCCCGGATGCTGGACGGCGACGAAGGCGGTCTGGTCGTCGGGCGCAAACAAAGGTCCGCACATTTCGGCGCCGATCGGTACCCGGAAGAACAGTTTTGACGTCGCTCGCGCGGCGCCCTCCGTGTCCACGGCCCACAGGCCATCGGTGCGGCCTGTGGCCTTCGGGCCCTGACCGTCGGTGGCGACCCACAGGCGGCCGGCCGAATCGACCGCGCAATTATCGGGCATGCCGAACCAGCCATTCGCCGTCGTCGCGGTCGAGAAGGTGGCGCCGACATCGGCGACGGAAGGATCGCCGCATTTGAGCAGCACTTCCCACTTGCCCTTGGTGGCGGCGAAATCGCCATCATCCTCGGCGATCTCGATGATGTGCCCGAAAGCATTCCCAGCGCGCGGATTGGCGGCATCGACCTGGTCGGCCTTGCGCTTGGAATTGTTGGTCAGCATGACATAGACCTTGCCGTTGACGCCATTGGGCTGGATGTCCTCGGGCCGGTCCATCTTGGTGGCGCCGAGCAAATCGGCGGCGCGGCGCGTTTCGATCAGCACGTCGGCCTGGCTGGCAAAGCCGTTCTCGGCCGTCAGCGGGCCTTGGCCGAAAACGATCGGCAGCCATTCGACAGAACCGTCCTCGGCGAATTTGGCGACATGCAGCGTGCCGTCGTCGAGAAGGTCCTTGTTAGCCGCGCGGTCATTGGGATCGAACTTACCCGCGGTGACGAACTTGTAGACATAGTCGAAGCGCTCGTCGTCGCCGAGATAGAACACGACGCGGCCGTCCCTGGCGACGATCGATTCGGCGCCCTCATGCTTGAAGCGGCCCATGGCGGTGCGCTTCCTCGGCACCGAGGTCGGATCGTCGACATCGACCTCGACGATCCAGCCGAAGCGATTGGGCTCGTTCGGCTCTTTCGAAATGTCGAAGCGGTCGTAATGCGCGCCCCATTCGTAAGCGCCTTCAGGGATGCCGAGGCGCTTGTAGTTGGCGGCTTCCTTGTGGCCTTCGGGCAGTTCGCCGGAAAAGTAGCCATGGATGTTCTCCTCGGCCATCACATAGGTGCCCCACGGCGTGACGCCGCCGGCGCAGTTATTGACGGTGCCGAAAACCTTGGTGCCGGACGGGTCGGCATTGGTCTTGACGCGGTCGTGGCCGGCGACCGGGCCTGACAGGGCCATCTCGGTGTTGGAGGTTATGCGCCGGTTGAGCTTGCCGTCGCGCACCACCTGCCACTTGCCCGATACCTTGCGGATCTCGACGATGGTGCCGCCATGGGCCGCCATCTCGACATCGACCTGCTCCTTGCTGAGCGGCGCGACCTCGGCCGACTTCTTGCCGTCCTTCTCGACGATCGTGACGATCCCCGGGAACATCAGATGCGGGTTGGTGTATTCATGGTTGACGACCAGCAGGCCGTGCTCGGCCGAGCCGTCGATCTCGATGTAGCCGACATAATCATTGTTGTAGCCGAACTGTCTCGCCTGGGCCTGCGCCGACTGTTTGGTCGGGTCGAATTCCGGCGAATCGGCAAACAGCGGATCGCCCCAGCGCAGCAACACATCGGCATCGTAGCCCGGCGCCACATGGTGCTTGTCATCGATGCCGGCTTCGAGCTCGTCGAAAGAAAAGGCGGAGCCTTCCGCGGCGCGGGCTTTGCCGGCGCTGACCAACGCCAGCGGGCTGACGGTGGCGGCGATCGCCGAGACCGCCAGCGACCCCTTCAGGAAACCCCGGCGAGAAAACCGCGCGGCGATGATCTCGCCCATGGTGCGGTTGTCGGTCGGGTTGATGGCCGGGCCGTCGTTTTCCTCGAGCAGGCTGGTGCGGAATCGGGCGTCGGGGGTGCGATGTTCGGTCATGCGAGACTTGCCTCTAGCTTTGGGGTGGCTGGATCTTGTTGCCTGTTCGACGCCTTACAGTCGCCTGGTCACACTTTCGTGACATTGAGAGCCGCGTTCAACCGCATTCCTGCACAAGCGCGCACCGTAGGGTCCAGGCCCTGGTCAGGTCAGGCAAAAAGTCCCTTTCTTCCTGTCTGGGATGATCTTGGATGGATCGCTCCGATCTCCTCACGAGGCGGGCTCGCGCGTATGCGACATAGGACTTTGGTCCAACCTTGCGCTGGCAAAGGTCCTGGTAGACAACCGCAACGGTCGGAGGCCGCTTCCGGACGCCACTGCTTTCGGCGATGTTCGTTGCAACTGCGAGGTTGACCGTGGGCGCCGGCTCAATCGACGGAGATCAAGAAATGCACGGATCGATCATGGGCCGCTGTCGGCGACTGGCGCTCGGATCGGCCTCCGCGCTGGTCCTGACTCTCGCTCCCTATCAAATTGCCCTGCACGGCTCCGCTGCGGGGATCCACGTCGCCAGCGCACAAGCAGCTGGTGGTCGGGGCGGTGGCAGTGGTGGCGGCGGCGGTGGTGGGAGCGGTGGCAATAATGGAAATAGCGGCAACAGCGGCGGCAATTCCGGAACCAATGGCGGCTCGGGAGCCGGCAAGGGCCAGAACAACAATGGCAAGAGCCATGTCGACGCCAAGACCCGCGACCGCGTCGACGTGCAAGGCAACGAGATCACGGTCCGTCATCCCGACGGCATAACGGAAAAGATCGAGAACGGCCGTTTCAGGATGGAAGATGCACTCGGTCGCACGATCATCGACCGCCGGGCCACCCCGGCCGATGTCAGCCGCCTCAAGAGCTTGTGAAGCCGGCCAACAGGCAACGGTCAGCTTCACACGTCACCTCCGCCGCCCCCGGCGGAGGTGACCTCGTTCAAATTGGCGTTTACGCGATCTCCGGCATCGCGATGGCAAAAAGCGCTACGAGGGGTTCCTGTCGCGGTCGCGCGACTCGCGCATCATCAGGGCCGCCTCGGTTCGGTTCCGCACTTTGAGCTTCGACAGCACGCCGGTCATGTGATGCTTGACGGTCTTCTCCTGCAGCTCCAGTCGCAAGGCGACTTCCTTGTTGCTGAGCCCCTCCGCCACCAGCCGCAGGATTTCCGTCTGCCGCTCGGTGAGTTGCCGCAGCCGGTCCGCCATGCCGTTGGCGGGCTGCTGGGACTGGAGATCCGAAAGCAGCCGTGCCGACAGCATTGGCGACAGATAGCTCTCTCCGTCCGCCACGTTGCGCAGGATGTCGGCCAGCGCACGTGATCCGACGCCTTTGAGGACATAGCCTCGCACGCCTGCGTTCAGAGCCCAGGTAACATCGGCATTGGTCTCGGAAACGGTCAGCATGACGATCTTCTGGGCGGGATGGCTGGCGAGGATGTTCGCGACCGCGGCCAGGCCGCCACCCGGCATGGAGATGTCGAGCAGCAGTATGTCTGGCCGCACCGTCGAGACGATGCGTTCTGCATCCTGCGCCGTGGCGCCCTCGCCGGCCATTTCGAAGCCTCCGATCTCCGACAGGCTGCGCGTCACGCCTTCGCGAAAAAGGGGATGATCGTCGATTATTGCAATGCGAATGGGTCCGATCATGCTTGCTCCTCGACTGATAACCTGATCACCAATCGCGTACCTTGCGGCCCGGTCAAGGTTTCGAACTGGCCGCCGATGCTTTCGACCCGCTCTCTCAGGCCGGCGAGCCCCAGGCCTTCTGCCCGTGCCGGGTCGAAGCCTGGTCCGCCGTCCGATACTTCGACGAAAAGCCTGCCACCTTTCATCCCGGCGCGCACCGCCTGATCCTTGCCCCGGCCGTGCCGATACGCATTGTTCAGCCCTTCCTGCACGAAACGGTAGATGCTGATCTTCTCCGAGGCGCCGGGCTCGGGCAAGGGTTCGGCCAGCGTCAGCGTCACCGCCGTTCCTGTCCTGCGCTCGTGTTCGTTGACGGCCAACCGCAGGATATCCGCCGCCGCCGCCGTCTCGATCTGCGGCAGGACGAGGCCGTTGCAGATGCCGCGTATCTCGCGCATCGCGTCTTCCAGCGTCTTGCGGATCATCGCGACCTCGGTCGAACGGCTTTCGCTCCATTGGCCGTCGCCGGAAAATACCGGACTGTCCATGCGCAATGCCGCCAGGGCCACGAGTTGGGCCGGGCCGTCATGGAGGTCGGCACCGATGCGGCGCAGATATCGCTCGTTGAGTGCGGTGGCGCGACGAGACGCCCGCTGCACGCGCTGCCGCAAGGCACTGTTCTGCGTCACCAGGCCCTGCAGCTCCGAAACCTGGCGGCGCAAAGCCCTGCGCTGGTCGTCTATGGTGCGGCTGCCGCGCAGGACGATGCCCGACAGAAGCAGAAGCGCCGCCAAGGTCGCGCTAGCCACGATCAGCCAGCTTGACAGGAGGGCGGAAGCGAGGGTCGCCTGGAAGTCATCGGCGATTTCATAGAATTCGGTTACGGCCACGACCTCGCCCGACCAGGGCTCGCGCACCGGATTGTAGATCTCCAGCAATGGTACGCCAGCAGCCCTTTCCTCGTTTTCGTCGGCGTCGAACGTGTTGAATTCGGCGACGACATTGCCTTGGAAAGCAGACCGCAGATTATCGCTTGGATCGAAGCGGCGTCCTATCAAGGCCGATTCTTTCGCATACAGAATCGTGCCGTCGCGGCGCCAGAGCTTGAACGATGCGAGGCGCTTGCCAAGCGCGCCTTGGCCGAGCGTCTCGTCGAGCGCCTGCTTGGCGGAATCGCTGAGCTCCTGGCTCTTGCGCAAGTCGGGCAACAGCGGCGCGATCACGCTATCGACGTAGAGCGCCGTCGTGGCGGCCGAATTGCGGATGACGCCGTCGCGGATCTGCGTGGTCACCCAGGCGCCCACCACCAGCATGACCGCCAGGAGGCCAAATCCGCCGGCAAGCACGAATTGCAGGGCAAGGGAAAGCTCGCTCCAGCGCCGCGCCAAGTTCTGAAGAATGCGTGTCATGGACCCCTGACCGCCCTCGATCGACAGTTGGGCGATATCCGTACATTGGGCTTCAGTCTTGCTGTTGCCAAGACCTTCATTCTCCCGACGTTGCTTGACGTTCCGGCAGGCTTCGGAAACAAGGGCTGCGGCACACGCGGCGCGGGCCGCTTCGAGAGGGGACGGGACTTGAGTTTTTCGGGATTGCTGCAGCTTGGCTTTTCAACCATCATTTTCCTGTTCGCCGCGACTGCCGCCAAGCAATGGGGTCTGGCGCCGAGCCTTGGCAAGATCCTGCTGACGCTTGCGCTCTATTCGCTCGGCAATCTGATCATGCTGCGGCTGATCCGTGAATTCGGCATGTCGGTTTCGTTCAGCCTGTCGGCGGTTATCCAGCTCGTGTCGGTCAATGTCGTGGCGCTCGTGTTCTTCGGCGAGCGCGTCAATGCGCTGCAGGCCACCGGCATCGTGCTGGCAATCGCCGCAGTGGCGCTGATCACGCTCGGGCCCTATCTGCAAGGACGGCTATAACGGGCGACCTGCAATGAAGAATGCCGCGAATGCTCTGCTCAACCGCATCGAATTCCCGGTGTTGCTGGCCGGCCTGGTCATAGCCGGCGGGTTGTGGGGCCTCGTCGAGTTGATGGAACTGGCGCGGACTGCCACGCCGCATGCCTTCGACACCGAAATCCTGCTTGCCTTCCGTCAGGCCGGCCAACCCGGACTCCCGATCGGCCCGCCATGGCTGGAAGGGGCGATGCGCGACATCACCAGCCTCGGCAGCGCCAGCGTGCTGGTGCTGATCACGGCGGCGACCATCATCTATCTGCTGCTGATCCGCAGGCCCGGAACGGCGCTGCTCATCTTTGTGGCGGTGGCTGGCGGCCAGGTGCTGTCAAGCCTGCTGAAGGTCGGTGTCGACCGGCCGCGACCCGAGCTCGTTTCACATCTGGTCACCGAGACCTCGCTGTCTTTCCCGAGCGGCCACGCCATGCTGTCGGCGGTGACCTATCTCACGCTCGGCTCGCTCGCGGCTCGCTTCCTGCACGGCCGGACCACGAAAATCTATGTGTTGTCGCTCGCCGTGTTGACGGCGGTGCTGGTCGGCGTCAGTCGCGTCTATCTCGGCGTTCACTGGCCATCGGATGTGCTGGCCGGCTGGTGCGCCGGCTTCGCCTGGGCGATGCTGTGCTGGTTGGCGGCTCGGTTCCTGCAGCGGCGCAAGGTGGTGGACGGCGACAGCGCCTGACCGCCCTCGGGCTCCCCATCAGATCAATCTGTTGATCCCGCAGCCCGCCAGCAGGAAAACCACCGACAGCAAGCATGCCGATGTCATCAAGGCCCTGAAAATGTTCAACCGCGTTACCCCCGCCCCAGATGAAAGCAACTTAGCTCGCAAAGCTCGGGAGTATCAAGAAAAATGGAGGGCGCGGCGCACAAGGCGAAGCGCGCCGGCGTCCGCTTCATCATATCAGGCGCCTCGCCGCAGATACGCCGCATGCTGATCAATCACGGTGTCAAACGGCCGTTGGTGACCTACGCCGCCTCGATCCGCGACGCGCGGGCGCAGCTGAAAGGAAAACTGGAGACACAGTAGCGACCGGGATTTTGCCCGGCCGGGGTACGTGCGCACCAACGGAGATGCGGCGCACCCCGACCATTGCTTTGCAAGGCCCGAATGGCTAGTTGGACAGCGGCCCCTTAGTGAGGGTAACCTTGTCGCCCGAGCGCGAGATTTCCAGGCTTTGCCCAGCTTCGCCCAATTTGCCTGGCACGGATATAGTGGCCGATTCATTATCGGCGAGAGTGGCCGAGAAACGCACGGGCGCAGCCTCACCGTCCGCCATCGTCGTGACAACCTGATAGGCGCTATCCGTGCTGGTGTAGTAGATCACCCCATGAAAGCGGCCAAGGTCGACGCTCTCCCCCGTCATGGCGGACAGTTCGCCGGCATGCAGGGGAGAAGCTATCAGCAAGAATGCCGCCAGGCCTCCGGCAAAGTTACGCAGTGCGGTGCTCCGTTTGGCGTGTTCCGCTCTCGGCTGGTCCGCGGGGACATGATGTGGCGACTGTCTATGGGCAAAGGCTAGGCGGGTTCCGACTTCATTGGCGACGGTGTTCATGACGGGCTCCTATGTTGACAGTGTTAACTTATGGGCATTGACATAAGCCCTGAAGTAGGCGATGTCAACATATGTTTTCACTGACAACTTTGAGGCTGATATGCAGGACACGACCAATCGGCCCTATCACCACGGCGACCTGAGGCGCGAGATCATCGAGACCGCGATGGCGATGCTGCACGAGGACAAGGGCTGGCAGTTCACTCTGCGGGAAGTGGCGCGCCGCGCCGGCGTCAGCCATGCCGCTCCCTACAAGCACTTTCCGGACAAAGCCGCCCTGCTTGCCGAAATGGCGCTGCTGGGATTCGAAGGGTTGCACAAGGCAATGACGACCGCGAAGGCAAAAGGGCCAGGTCCCTTGCGGGATGAATTCTTCGCCGTTGGGCGGGCCTATGTTCGGTTCGGAACCTCAAATCCAGGCCTCTACCGGCTCATGTTCAGTGCGGAAGCCGGCAAGGCGGTGAACGTGCATTTGAGCGAAAGCGCACTCGCCGTGTTTGGCGTGGTAACCGAATTGCTGGAGCGGGGCCAGGCCGAGGGGGTGCTGCGCAAGCGCGACGTGCGGGGTCGCGCGGCAGCCTGCTGGGCACAGATGCATGGCATCACCATGTTGACCATGGAAGGTTTGTTCCAGCTCGAAAAGGTCGGCCCGGATCCCCTGGATGCCGCCCTCACCACGCTGCTTGAAGGGCTGGAGAACTGACCTGCTTGTCGGACCGCGTAGGGCGCGCAACCTTCGCCGCATCGCGCCGTGTTCGAAACGATCAGCCGCACTAGGGGTTGTTGAGAATCAGGATTCCACTTTCGCCCTTTGAGTGATTCAAGCCTCATTTTGGAGGTTTTGATGATTCGAACGGT